>CALVQD010000102.1 GCA_944355255.1 uncultured Bacilli bacterium | reverse complement strand
AATTAAAAAGGTGTTACTATATTTACACAAACATCATATGAAACAGTATAATTATGAAGACATATATGTGTTGTATTTCTTACGTATTCTTGGTTAATCACTATGTAGTCATAATATTAGAAATACTTGCCACACTACGTACTTCATGAATATTATTTTCATATATAATTCTTCCAGAATCCATATCCATTAAAATACTAGAAGTTGCACTCGTCCCAATAGCTTGTACAGAGCTTGGTAGTAAAAAAATGGTTGTTAACAGTAATATTCCTAATTTCTTCATACTCTCACCTAATAAAAGGTATGCGAAAATAAAAAAGCATATGAAAGAAAAATATGCTTTTATGAGTAATCATACATACCATGAATTTTTTGTTCTTGTTCTGTTGTTAAAGGGTCCATTTGCCATTCTTTATCTTTTTTTGTTAAATGAAATGTCATATCATATTTTACCGTTTCTTTCGCATTTTTTAACTGTTCTAAACGGTAATCCATATATTTTGTTTCATCGTACTGTCCATTATCATCTAAGAATTCATCACGATGTTCTTGTAAATAATGATCTGTATTTGTTAAAATTCTAGAATAATCAATCACTTCAATCTCAACACGTACATTTGCTTCATCACCATTAATACTTTCATCTTTGATATCGTATTGAATTGCCTGATAATGTTTTTTCATTAACTCTCTATACTCTTCTCGTTGTTTTGTATTAAAACGTTCTTCCTCGTCTACAACTTTATCTAAGTCATCCATAACATCTTGATTTAAAGTTTGATAATTAGAGAAAAACATCTCTACTTTTTTGGTTGGTGTATTTAACATTGTTTCCTCATAAGAACAACCTGTAACTAAAAAAAGAATGGAAAGACCGATTAGTAATCCTTTTTTCATATATTCACCTCATTTTTATTATGGGAGTATTTGTCATGAATATACAAAAAAAAGAGAATGACTCTCTTTTAAAATTCACAATTTCCTGGTGTTCTAGGAAATGGTAATACATCTCTAATATTTTCTACTCCGGTTAAGTAAATCAATAAACGTTCAAATCCCATACCAAATCCAGAGTGAACACATCCTCCATATTTTCTTAAGTTTAAGTACCATTCTAATCCTTCTGTTTTCATATTTAATTCATCCATACGACTTGTTAAGTAAGAAAGACGTTCTTCTCTTTGACTACCACCCATTAATTCACCAGCTCCTGGTACTAATAAATCTACAGCAGCAACTGTCTTTTTATCTTCATTTAATCTCATATAGAATGCTTTAATATCTTTTGGCCAATCTGTAATGAAAACAGGTGCTTTATAATATACTTCTGTTAAATATTTCTCATGTTCAGTTGCTAAATCTTCTCCTTCTCTTGGTTCGTTTTCAAACTTTACAGGAGCTTCTTTTAAAATACGAATCACTTCATCATGAGAAACACGAACAAATTTACTATCTAATACAGCTTGTAACTTTTCCTTTATTCCTTTTTCTACAAATTGATCAAAGAAATCAAATTCACTCTTAGCATGTTCTAAACAGTAAGAAATCACATATTTCAACATTTCTTCTTCAATATCCATTAACTGAGCTAAATCACAAAAAGCAATCTCTGGTTCAATCATCCAAAATTCAGATGCATGAGTTTTCGTATGAGATACTTCAGCACGGAATGTTGGTCCAAATGTATAAACACGTTTATATGCCATTGCAAATGCTTCTGCTTCTAATTGTCCAGTTACTGTCAGTCCTACTTTTTTACCAAAGAAATCTTTTTTATAGTCAACACTACCATCTTCTGTTTTTGGAATATTTTCAAGTGGTAATGTTGTTAATTTAAACATTTCTCCAGCTCCTTCCCCATCATTGGCTGTAATTAATGGGGCATGGAAATAGATATATCCATGGTCTTGAAAGTAAGTGTGAATTGCCATAGCAGCTACACTGCGAACACGATATACTGCTTGAAATAACTTTGTACGAGGACGTAAATAAGAAACTTCACGTAAGAATTCTCTCGTATGTCTTTTGGGTTGAATTGGAAAATCCTCCGCACTATCTCCTAACAACGTAAGGGCTTTTACATGTACTTCAAATTTTTGCCCTTTGGCAGGAGATTCTTTTACAACCCCTTTTACTTCAATCGCACTACCAACACGTAACTTTTGAATCTCATCAAAATCTGCTAATTGGTTGTCATAAATCAATTGAACGGATTCAAAACATGTTCCATCATAAAAATCGATAAATCCAAATTCTTTTTGTTTACGATGATTGCGAATCCATCCCTCTAAAGTCACTTCTTGATCCATCAGTGTATCCAATTTTTGATATAATTCTTTTACATCCATACTATTCCCTCCTAAAAATAAAAGGCACTTGATATAGGGGCGCAAACGCACGGTACCACCCTATTTTCAAGTAGCCTTGATCTCTTACCTCATAACGCAGGTTCACGTGGTATCCTACTATCATTCAGATACCCAACTCCATGGTGTTATTCTAAAAGCTCTTGTTTGCCGGCTTCCATCGTTCCAGCTTTCTAGTAAACAGAATTCTCTTATACTTCTCCACTTCTTTGTTGTTAATGGTTTCATTATATCATGTTTTTTTAAATTGTCAAATATTAGTAATTCACTTTTAATAAATCAAGTCCAACAAATAATTTTTTAGATATTTCTTGATAATGATGATTTAATTCAGTATAAAATTTTTGAATAATTATTTTAGGATTTTCTTCTTTTTCATTAAAACATTCATAATATAAATACTTTAATTTTTCTACATTTTGTTGATTTAACTTATAAATTTCTTGTTTCAAACGTTTCTTCATATTTTGATCATGTCTGGTTTCAAATTCTTTTGGTTTTTGTTTTCTAAGTTTATGTATTTCAAAACTAGTAAATGGAAGATTTTTACTCATAATTAAAGCCTCTTCCTCTTCATCTACTAATAATTTACTCTTTTTTACGACAATTCCTTTGGAATTTAAAAGACATGCGGTAATACTTTTCGTATCAGTTGCCAGAAATAAATACATCATTTTTTCTACACTACGATTTGTAAATTCCTCTGATTTATTTTCAATTTTTGTCATAAAAGACTGAGTGATTTGACAACGATAGTTATTTAATTTTTCTAACTGTTCTGTTGAAATTCTTACCATTGGTACTTTCCTAATGTGTGTAATTTCATCATCGATGTTCCATTCATAAAACTCATATGCATAATCCTGAAAATTCAATAAAATGTCATATACATAGTTCATCTTTTTTGCCTCCTGGTAAATAAATTGAAAGTAACATAATTAGAATACCTAAAATAAAATAAATACATTCTAACTGTCCACATATAAAATGAACATAATCGCTGAAATTATACCCAAATGAAAACAAATTTAAATAAGCAATTAAATATATACTACCAATGACAGTAAGTCCAAATCCAATTAAAATACCAAATAATCGAAGTAACATCTTATCTCACTTTAAAAATCGTAATCGTTGCTTGTTTTCCTTTTTGAAAAAAAATATCATGTTGTAAACAAGTAATATAAAACATCATATCATTTTTTGTAGTTGTGATAATTCCACTTCCATGACTCATCTTTTCCACAGGAAATAGGTCTGCTTCAAAGTATTTAACTTCCCCTTTTACATCCATACGATATCTTTTTTCCGTTTTCATTTGATAAGAGATATAATAATCCCCAGGATGATGAATATGAAAGTACTGTTTATCAGAATCATATGTAATTTCATGTAACTTGTCGATTTCTATCAAATTAAATGGGATAGGATTCCCTTTTTCGATCATTATTTCATTTTCTAATTCCAAACTCATGGTAAAGGGATTTAATACAATATCATCTTTCATCTTATCACCTATTAGAAGTTTATGCGAAATCAAACAAAAAAAGAAGATGATTCTTCTTTCTTTGCTTACCGACATAACCGAATTGAAGCTATTTATAACATATAAAAAGCATTTATTACACTGCACAACCCTATTTCTTTTTGAGTGTCTCCACCTATTATCATTGTATCATAGTTTACATTTAAAATATGTCAATAAATTGGAAAATTTATCTAATTTTACACTTTTTTACTATATTCTTAGATTGATTTTACATTATCTATTAGGAACAATCAATATCATACTAAAAAAAGAGTAAAAACTCTTTTTAACACATACCTGCTCCATCTACTGATAAAATAGCTCCAGTAATGAAACTAGCTTGTGGACTTGCTAAAAACAGGAAGGCATTGGCAATATCTTCTGGTTCTCCCATTCTTCCTATTGGAATACTATCAATAATTGGTTGAATCACTTCTTTTGGTAATACGTCTACCATTTCTGTATGAATTACTCCAGGAGCTACTGCATTCACACGAATATGATCTTTTCCAAGTTCTCTTGCAAGTGATTTCGTCATTCCATTTACAGCAAACTTACTCGTCGGATAACCACAACCTGCAGCTTGTCCATAAATACTTACCATAGAACTTGTATTTAAGATCACACCCCCACCTTGTTTCTTCATATATGGAACAACCGCTCTAGAACAATTAAATACACCTTTAACATTTAAATTGATAATCTTATCAAAACTTTCTTCTGTATATTCATAAATACTTTCACGAGCAGAAATACCGGCATTATTTACTAAAATGTCAATATGTCCATATTTCTCTACAATTTCTTGTAATGCAGTTTCTACAGCCTTTAAATCAGCTATATCAGGATATAATCCCATTACCTCATAAGAAGCATTTTCTTCTTTCAAACTAGTAACTGCTTTATCAACAGTTTCTGCACGACTTCCAAATAGAACTACTTTTGCTCCATTTTGTAAAAATTTACGTACAGTGGCTAAACCAATTCCTCTGGTTCCACCCGTTACAACGGCTACTTTTCCTTCTAACAAAATATCATCTCCAGTCTATACCTACATCATAACATAAAATGTCAAAAAAAGGAGTAGTTTTCTACTCCTTGACAGTCAAATGCAACTATTTAGGTACATAAAATTGTTCCATATCCAATCCTTCTAACATCAATAACTTTATTTTTTTATCAATTCCTCCAGCATATCCTGTTAAATTACCATCTTTTCCAACAACACGGTGACAAGGAATAATAATCGAAATAGGATTATGTCCTACTGCACTTCCAACTGCCTGTGCAGAGACATTACGCTTGGTTTCTAATTGGAGACGATTTTTAATCTCACCATATGTTATCGTTTTTCCATAAGGAATTTCACGTAGTATTTTCCAAACTTTCTTTTGAAATTCACTACCAGATGGCAATAATGAAAGTTGTTGAATGCTTGGCTCTTTTCCATCAAAATAAGCATCTAACCATCTTTTAGTTTCTGTTAAAATCTTATTTTGTTCTTGCTTTATATTCTGATTTTTAATTGTATTCGCAAAATACTTTTGCCCTTCAATCCATGCACCAATTAGATATTGTTCATCACTCACTAATAGAATCTTACCAATGGGTGAATTATATTGTGTTTGGTATAACATACGACCGTTTCCTTTCAATTACTAATAATATAACATAAAAATCAAGTAAAATATTAATGAATATGATTAAAACTGTCAAAATTCAACTATTTGTTTTAATGTACCTAATTTGTACCTAAATCATTTATAGCAAACAAAAACCGTTGAATTTCAACGGTTGATTTCATATTGGTGCCGTTGAGGAAGTTATCTACAACTTTTTATTTTCAGCAGCTGATTGATTATAAATATGATTTACATACTCATCTCCTAATTCATTTACCCCGATTCCATTGTAATTATTATGGGTTCTTCCTTCAAAAATTTGCTGTTCGATGTCCATTCCCATCTCCTTCATTAATGTTATCTGTTTATTTGATCTTTCCAAGAGATTTGTTCCGAACATAGCTCTTTGTTTGTGTCCGATGGGAGTTGGTACACTTCTATCAAAATAACTCATATCATGCATTGGTGCAAAATTACCACTCTCATCATATCTTTCGGAAGTTTTTCTTTTATCTTCAAATTGTCCTATATAATATCTAAATTTAATTTGTGAGTAAACTTCTAAATCAAATTGTTTTCCAGTTATTTCATAATAATCTGCTATTC
>CALVQD010000101.1 GCA_944355255.1 uncultured Bacilli bacterium | reverse complement strand
TTTTTCTTCTTGTTTTTTCCTAACTATTGGAATTAACGTTTTGCTCAGTTTTCAAAGATCATTCCGCTTCCTCAAAGAAAGCACTACTAATATATCATTTGCATTTTTCATTGTCAATACTTTTTTTCACATTTTTTTGAAAAATTAACATAATGTTGATAAAGGATATTTCCTTTACTCTATATCATATGTATAAGCACAAAAAAAATACCATCATTCGGTATTTAATTACTTTTTTGGATTTGCTTTACTTGTTCTACATATTGATTATAATACTTCAAATTTCTTGTCTTGGAAAAAGCAAAAAAATGATTTCTATACTCTTGAATTAATTCGTCTAAAGCACCATTGATCACTAGATCTAATTCTTTTGAGTAATGCATAATTTTTTTATGATATTGATATTCCATACGATCTAATATTTTATAGCTTCCATTTGGAAATACACGAAGGTCTAAATCATAGTCAATATATTTAATTGTATCGTCTTCAATAATATATGGTGAAGCAATATTACAGTAATAGTAAATCCCATTCTTTTTTAATTGTACAATAATGTTGTACCAACGATCTTTAAAAAAATACAAGATTGCCGGCTCTTTCGTTTTCCAATAACTTCCATCCGACTCAATCACCAATGCTTTATTATCGCCACACACAATATAGTCCTCTTGAACATCCAATACAATCGCTTCGTCCCAAGAACGATGTGTTTTTTTATTGTGTTTATAACATTGTATCTGTAAGCAATCCCCCACTTTCACTTTTTTCATTTTAACCTTCCTTCGTCATCATTATATAATAAAGTACAAAAAAAAGAAAGTAAAAATATTTACTTTCCATTTAACTGTTCTTCTAATGTAGAAAATGCCTCTTGGAATTGATTATCATTTTCACGAGTAGGATTTTCTAAATAATTATCATTTAATTCTACTGTAATATCTGGGGTGATTCCTTTCTCATGAATCCAATTTCCTTTTGGTGTCAACCATTTTTTCGTTGTAAATTTATACTGTGTTCCATCTTGCAATGTATTTAACTCTTGAACCGTACCTTTTCCATAACTTTTTGTCCCTACTACTTTAGCACCATATTCTTCCTGTAAAGCTGCAGTAAATAACTCGGATGCAGAGGCAGACGCTTCATTTTGAAGTACAACAATTGGATAATCTTTTGTTTCAGAACCAGTAGAGTAATATTTTGTCTTTTTATCTTTGTCCTCGATTTGATAAATTACATGCTTTTTATCAAAGAATAAAGATAACATATCCGATACAACAGTAAGATGACCACCTGTATTATCACGAACATCAATTACAATTCCTTCTACATTTTCCTTTTCCAATTTTTCTAAAGATTTTTTAAATTGACTATATGTAGTTGCTGAGAAAATATCTATTTTAATATATCCCATTTTATGATTATTTTGTTCGATAATCTCTGAAGAAACAGATTGAATAATAATAATATTTCTCTCTAACTTTGCTGTTTTTTCTTCTCCATTATGGACATATACCACTTCAAATGTCCCATCTTTCTTACTTTTTGTATAATCAGAAAATTCAGATGTCGCTTTATTTGTTAAATCTTTATCATCTACTTTTTTAATAATATCGCCAGCTTGAATTCCCGCTTCTGCAGCAGAAGAATTTTCAAAAACGCGAGAAACGACAATATTCATGTCATTATCATTATAAACTTCTAATCCAACCCCTTGATAAGTTCCGGCTAAAGTCGCATCAAAACTAGACGAAGTATCCTCATCTAAATAAGTAGAATATGGATCATCTAAGCCAGAAAGCATACCTTTAATTGCATTATCGATCAATTCTTGTTCATCGACATCTTCATAATATTCATCAATAACATTTTGATAAGTGTCAATAAACTCTTGTAATGCAGTATCAGTAGTTGTAATCTGACTTTCATTTTTCAAATAGTATGCACTTACAAAAACATAAGTCATTAAAATAGATACCATTGCTGTTACAACAACTAAAAAAATGACTTCTACATTTGTAAACGGATTTTTCGTATGCTGTTTCTTAGACTTTTGTTTTTTTGCTTTCTGAGTCTTTTCTACCTTTTTTATATCTGTTTGTAATTCTTTTTCATTCACATTTTCTGTTTGTTTATCCATAGCATCACCTTCTATTACTATATCATATTTTTTAAATTATTGTCCATGTTAAAAATGAGAAACAAAAATTTTACAAAAAAAGAAGCACTACTGTGCTAATTCTTTTAATTTTGAAGCGATCTCATCGCCTTGATATACTTCCGTAATCTTATGTTCTGTTACTTTTAATAACGCTTTATTTTGAATACGGAAATCAGAAACTTTTTCTGGTTGTAAGTTTTCTTCTTCGCTAATATATTTTTTATTAAAAGAATCATCTAAATCAACCATATAAACATCTAAATGTTCTCCATCATTTTTATAAGTAGATATATATGATTCGTATAACGACTGATATAAATCATCACTACGGTTTAATAACACATAATATTCAGAAGGGCTTTGATTCAAGATAGAACCAATCATAATTTTATCATATTGAATCACTGCTGTTTCTGGTGTATTATCTGTTTCATTATTACGATCATCCATATAGTCACTCACATATCCAGTCAAAAAATAAAAAATAGCAAATACGATTAAAATAACAGCTAGAATTTTAAATAATCTCGTTCCTTCATCAGTCGTTGAAAGTTCTCTAATTTGCGTTTTATTATTTTTATTTTTACTCATTTTCATCACCACGTATTTATTATAACATAAAACAAAAAAAAGGAAATAGTTTTTTCTATTTCCCGATTGGCATAACACTAACGGAATTTACAACAGATAACATTTCTTCTTGAGACAATGAAGTTGCTGTAATATAGTATTCAATATTATCATCAATCCAAGTAACACTAGAGTCAGTCAATGCTCCAATTCCACTTGCCAGTAATACTGGTTCCCCATCAACTGGTGTAATTGTCATATCAGCACTCACAGGAGATGTTTCTTGTACGAAGACAAATGGATTATCACCTGAAAAAGTAAGAATCACACGTTCACCAGTTTCCTTATCTACTTTATCTTGACTTTCTAAACTAGTATTTTCTGGAATATACATCGGATAAATAATATCCTCCATTTCACTGACTGTTTGTTCTTCTGTCAAATCCTCACGAGCAACTTCCATATTATTATTTAAATCAAAATAATTTTTGTTAAAACTTGCTTTATAATCTACTTTATTAAATTTCATGGATATACTAACATTTCCAGAATCATCATATACTTCCACTGATTTAAAGTTCAGATCTTTGTCAAATACAATTTTTTGTTTTACTAAATTTTTATTACTAACATAATTTACTTTTGTAATAAATTCATAACCATCATCAGTCTTTTTAAACTCGCGATCTTCTTCATTTTTCATATCATCTAAAAGAGGTTGTAAAATATAAGATTGTGAACTATTGAATGGCCAATCACTTTGAAATTTAAAGCTTTTATTAAGTGACGGTGTTAAAACTATAACACACATAAGTTTTAAATTTTTATAGTATCTTATATATATTATTAAATTTATTTATTTTCTATTTTATCTTGCGATTCAATATATTTATAGTTTAAGTTGTTATTTTTTGTTATTACTGATTCTCCTAGTTTCTTTTC
>CALVQD010000100.1 GCA_944355255.1 uncultured Bacilli bacterium | reverse complement strand
CGATTCGGATCGGATGTAACTTGAGTGACGGTATTAATAATACAGCCGTTATCCTTTTCGTTTTCTTTAGCGGTAAGAACATATAAACCGTAAGACAGTTTAAACATCGCTTTTAAATTCATTTTATTTCACCTATTTTCTCTACAATAAATTGGATATTTGGATCTTATTTACTCTTACTATCTTTTTTGGGGGCTATCATCTAAAACTTAACCCTTTTATAAAAATAATATATATTTATTTTCAAGAAATGTTTTTTCAACGCAAAAAGTCATACATGCCGTTTACTACAATGCCACAGATTCCAATTCTATGTATTAAAGTTCTAAAAAATTTAATTTATATATTTTTTTCAAGAAAAATTTCTAATCTTTCTACTTTCATCTTTTAATTGATAAAAAAACGCCTATATTTCTTTCATCAAAATCAACAATTGTTTTACATTACATTTTATAAACTTAAAATCAAACAGAAAATAAATACATAAAACTAGAATATATAAAAACACTCCTTTAACTCCACCAATAAACCAGTTAAATATAATGAAAGCAAAAGACATTATTAGTTCAATAATAATATCACGAAGAACATTTAATTTAATAATTTTACCAACAACAATTTCTCCCAAAATACACCTAAAACCACAAAGAAACAATATTGAAAAAATCGCTAAATTTAAATTACCTAATAAAAATACGGTAATCATAGATAGTATAAAACTTATTAAAACTGTAATACAATTAATTGCCAATAATTCTTTTTCTTTTCTTAATGTTTTTAAATAAGTTTCAATTAATAACGAGAGTTTACATTCGAAAACACATAAAGGAAATAAAATAGCCATATATTTAAGTGCCTCTGAATATTGTGGTAAAATTTTTACAAGAACAAATTCAATTGGATAATAAAAAGAAAAACCGATAAACATTAAAACTGTCAAAATTTTCTGTAAACTTGAATATATGTCAGAAAAATGTTTACTATCAATTCTTCTTAAAAAAGGAAATAAAATAACCGCAATTGATCTAATAGCTACCATAAATAGATTTGATACGGTCAAAGTTAAAGATACTTTTCCAAAAGTTTCAATATCCCATTTATTTTCTATTGCTAATCTCACTATACCAATAATGACATTCCCCGCCATTAATGATAGTGTCATTTTCCATCCCACTGAATAGTTATCTTTTATTTCCTGCTTTAATTGGCTCTTATCAACATAAAATTTATGAAATACCATTTCGCGACAAATATACAAAGAATATATTAAAGATATGGCTTTTCCAATTAAATCCCCAATAATAAAAGAAAGAAAATTATAATGCTTAAATACAATTGAAAATATTGTGAATAGTACCATAATTAATTTTTCTAGAATGAGTTGCACTGAAAATTCTTTTATACGATTTGTTGCTTGGAAAATTCCCTGAAAATAAAGTCTTGGCAAATAAAAAACAATTGAAATACCAACACAAAATATAACTATTAGACGTTCCAACTGATTTAAATAAAAAAAGGAAGATGCTATAACACACAAAGAAAAGAATATCTGCATTATAAAATAATACTTAAACTGTTTATTGAAAATTCCTTTAGGTAAATTTTCATATTCTTCTCCACCATGTCTTAAAATAATACCGTCTACTAATCCGAAATGGAGGTATGCTATGTAGACAATATAAAAGGCATATAATTGATAATATCCATATCCTATTCCATCTAAATAAATTGGTGCTATAAACGTAATTAGAGTTGATACAACTAAACTAATAATATTAGCAGAAAATGACAAAGAAAAATTTTTTAATAATCTACGCATTTTTCTCTCCTTTTAGGAATAATAATTTCTTTATAATTTAACAATAAACAAAGTATAATAAAAAAGAATTGCATAGAAAATGATTCAAATAACATTACAAAAAGTATAGAAAATATTATAAATTCTAATTTATTTAAAGTAGCCGATTTATCCATTTTTATTTTTGTTGAAACAATTTTAATAATATACAATAAAACAATAAATGCTAATATTCCACCTTCATATACTAATGTAAGAAAATAACAATGTGGACTACTTACACCATAAAATTCATACATTAACTGTGTTTGATTCAAAATTCCATGTCCTATAAAATAATAATTTTGTTGAATATATTGAATCCCCATATCCCAGAGAGTTGTTCTCCCAGAAAAAGTTAAATCCTTTTTTAATATGTCTACTATAATAAATTCAAAATAATTTTGAAATCTAAAAATTATAAACAAGAAAAAAAAGATAATTGTCAACAAAAAATATTGAAACAATGTTACATTTTTAAATAGAGCTATATGACCTCTTAAAAGCAAATATGCCAACACCATACAATAAAATACAAGTGTTGTAGCAGACCATCGTATAAATACAGAAATTCCTATAATAGTTAACAATGACACTAACCAAAATCGATAATGTTTTAAATAATTTTTTGCAAGTACTGCTATAGAAATTGCCAATGCATAAAAGGGCAAATGATGATTATCATATCCTAAAAAATAAATAAAACTATATTCAAAACCATATTCATCTTTAAAACCATGAATTATTCCATCTGGGAAAAAAATAATGGAAATAAAGTTTAATAAACTATATATATATAACAAGAAGAAAGTTGATTTGACAAATTTTATTTTATTAAATTTTATCCCGTACTCAAAAAAAAGTATCAAGAATACCAAATGCAAGGAAGTGCTAATTGCTGTAATTATATCTGCTTTGGAATTAAAAAAAGTAAAAAACAATGGAATCAAAGTATAAGCTATAATTAAAAAATCAAATTTTGTTAATTTTAAATTTTTTAATAAAATCACCGTAAAAACTATTAAAACAAAAATAACTTTACTGATCATATTATAATAATGAATGTTTAAATAATTCACTAAATACGGCGGAAAAGCAAAAAATAATAAGAGTATCGTCACTGGAATACTATTAAAATATTTATCATATATTTTTAACATTGCTTTTCCTCCTTACAATTAAAGTATAATTCTAATTAAAAAAATCATTAAAGAAAGCATTTAAATTATAATACATTTTTTCATTAATATTTTCAATACTATTAGTAATTCGTTTAGTATAATCTTCCAAATTTGTTGCCTTATGAAAAAATACAAAACCAGAATATATAGACTTAATAGAATTTGGACTAACATAAAATACAGATGATCCCAACACCTCAGGAATTGATGTTCTATTAGAAGCAATGGCAGTCTTACCACCATAAATTGCTGCCTCTAATAATGGTAATCCAAAACCTTCAGATTGAGACGTATATATTAAATACCTACATTTCTTATATAACAAAATCAGTTGTGAATCAGAAACATAATTAAGGATTTTAATATTGTTTCGTATTTTATTATAATCAAAATTTTTGCAGCGAGAAAATTTTTCCAGTAACTTTTCTTCGATACCTGTTATATATAGTTTTACATTGGGGTGATAATTATTACAATAGGATTGATATGCTATTAATGTCCTTAATAAATTTTTATCTGGTCTATTTCCTGAAACAAATAATAAAAAATCTTCTTTAAAGTTATCCTCTTTTATTGGTGGTTCTCTAAAAATAATGGACTGATAATATAATTGAATATTCACCTCCGGACAAAAACTAAGTATTTGTTGCATAGAATAATTTGAAACAGTAAAAATTTTATCTAATAAAAGAAAAGCCTTTTTAGCATAAAATTTTCCAACAGATAATAAGAATAAACGTTTCAATTTCTTTTTTATAAACTCTTTCAAATGAAAATCATTATAATATTTTTCAAATTTATCGCCATGATAATCAAAATTTCTCAAATCATGAATTGTGGCATATATTTTTAATAAACTATATTTATTTTTTAATATAACAACATTTTTATAACATCTAAATCCAAAAAAAAGTGGTATAAATAATACTGCTGGGGTTTTATACTCTACATCTACTATAGAATCAGCATAAATAATATCAAAACTTTTACTGTTTATAATCTCTTTATCAACATCTGATTTTGGTTTAAATCCATTAGGAAAAATTAATATAAATTTATTTTCTTTTTCTTTCTTTCCAATTAAATTTAAAACAATATTTTTAGTATAATTACCACCACCATGATATTTTTGTTGGGGAGTCGGAACAGAAAGAGTAAAATCTATATAAAAAAATTTCATTTTATCACCTTTTATACTTTATATTCTTTATAAGCATGCCATAATGCTTTTAAGCCTTCTATATCATTAGTTAAAGCCGCCTTATTTTTTATCCTGTGAATAACTAAATATGCTCCTAAACGACGAATTGTTGATTTTAATAATAAATAATATGCCCAAAATTTAGAATACTTGACTTTACATTTTTTCATAGCAGCCCCAAAACCTCTAGAATAAGAAACCCATTTTTCTACAGAATAATCTGATGATGTTGGAAGAGGATGATTAATAGTGAAACAATTTGTATATATACACAATTTTTTTTGACTTAATGCAGCCAATACAATTTCGCTTTCCTCTGTTGATCCATATTTACTCCCTATTCCTAAATTTTCATCAAATCTCTTTTCTTTAATAAAATTCGTTTCTATAACCATAGAGGGACTTTGAGAATAAAGCAAAGATGTCCTAAAGGTTACTTTTTTATCTTTGGCGCTTCCTTTTATTCTATTTTCTTTCTCATCATAAATATTCCCGCAACAAACAGTAATATTTTTATTTTTTAAAAAATTAAATATTTTTTTTAAAGTCTCTGGGTCTTTATAAAATCCATCATCATCTACTAAACAAACATAATCGCCAGTAACATATTTTAAGCCGATATTTCTAGCATGAGATAATCCTTTTTTTTCAATATGAATATAATTTATCCTATTATCTAATAATTTTAATTCATTATGAATATTATCGCTTTGATCGACAATTATAATTTCAAAATTTTGGTATGTTTGTAGTTGTAAATATTTCACTGATTGTATTACATATTCATTTCTATTTAAAGTGGCTAATAGCATAGAAAATTTCAAAAAACTCCCCCCCTTTTTATTTAGACATATAATCTATGGTCTGCTTAATTCCGTCTGAAAATGAAACAAAATTTTTATATTTTAACATATTTATTAATTTCGAACAATCCGGGAAAAGATTTATAATGCCTTCAGACGAATTATATTCTTTTGCTCCATAATAAAGATTACTTTTAGAACCAATAATATTTTTTATTTCTTCAACAAAATCTTTAATGGAACGGGTGTCTAAACTACAAACATTAAAAACCTCATTACGGTAATTAGTTTTATTATCTAACAAAATCAAAATATTAACAATATCTTCTATATATATATAGTTCCACATTTGATTTCCTTTTGTTAAAAATACATCTTCATTTTTTTTCATTCTATTTATACACATAGATATAAGAGAGTTTTCATAATCATTAGGACCATATGCAGAAAAAATTCTAATCCAAGCAAATTTAATATGATCTTGAGAGGAACGTTTCTTTAACTCTTGATAAACTTTTAACTTGGCTTTTCCATATTCTGTTATCGGAGAACAAGGATAATTTTCTCTTATAATATCTTCACACTTGCCATATTCCGCCTGCGAACCAATAGAAATAAAACAATTGCACCCTAAGGTTTTGGCGGCATTATAAGCTACAATAGAAGATTTATAGTTTTTGTCTTGCAATTCTGCATTATCCCTTTCTGGAACCCTTGTTCCATTCCAAGCAATATGATAAAATACATCGCAATGACACAAAATTTTTTTTTCTAATTCCGAATAATTATTTAAATCACATTCTATTATTTTTATATTTTCATTTAAAGTTAAATTTTTTATATTTTTGGAACTTGGTCTAATTATAGCATATACAAAGTAATTTTTCGACAATTTTTCCACCAACGGTGCCCCTATAAAACTTGTTGCTCCAGTTACTACTGCTACTTTCATATTTTATTCTCCATATAAACTCTTATAATTTCTTTTGCATCCATTTTATACTGTTGTCTTAAATAATTTGTATCGCCCACTAAACTGGTATATTGATCTTTCATTCCGATTCTTTTTAAAGTGGCATGTTTTTCATAAATATTTGATAAGACATCGGCAATACTACTAGCAAACCCTCCATTAATTTGATGTTCTTCTACGACAATTATAAAATCATATATTAAAGCACATTGTTTAACAAGGTCTTCATCCAAAGGTTTTATAGTTGGAAAAGAATACAAAGACAAATGATATCCCTTTTTTCTTAATTCTTTTACAGCAATTTGAGCTTCCGAAGTAATTGCTCCGGTAGAAAAAATGCAACCATCATTTCCTAAACTTAGAGGAAACGCTTTGCCTACAACAAAATTTAGTTCTACTTCGTTATTTTCATGTATATTTTTTTCTCCTCCGCGCCCTAATCTAATATAGCAAGGACTTTTCATTTGAATTGCTGCCCTAGTAACCGCTCTTGTTTCAATAGGATCACAAGGAGAAAAAATAGTCATATTTGGTAATACTTTCATACATGCAATATCTTCTGTAGCATGATGGCTCATCCCCAAAGCTCCATAAGCAAAACCAGCAGCCAATGCCACTATTTTAACATCTAAATTATGATAACAAATGTCATTTCTAATTTGTTCTAAACAACGTAATGTTGAAAAACTCCCAATTGAATAAGTAAAAACTTTTTTTCCTTCTAATGATAATCCAGCGGCTACACTCGTCATATTTTGTTCTGCAATTCCAACATTTATAAATTGATCGGGGAATTTTTCATAAAAAGCATTCAAAACATTAAACCCTAAATCAGCAGTTACAAAAATTATATCTTTATTTTTTTGTGATTCTTGGCAAATTATCTCTACTAAATTATTTCGCATTATCTAAACACTCCAATTCATTTTTAGCTTTTTCGTAAAACTCTCCTTGAGGATCCCTATAATGCCACAACAATTGGTTTTCCATAAATGAAACACCCTTTCCTTTTATCGTATTAGCAATAATACATGTAGGTTTGCAGTTACAAAAATTTGTTTTAAATGCTGCTAAAAGTTCCTTATGATCATTACCATTAATCGTCAAAGTGTTCCATCCAAAACTTTTAATTTTTTCATCTAGATTACCAGTTTCTAAAACTTGTGATATATCTCCCATTGCTTGCATATGATTTCGATCAATTATAATAAAAAAATTATCTAAATTATATTGGTTAGCTAATAAAATAGTTTCCCAAAATGATCCTTCATTAGTTTCACCATCACCCACAATTGCAAATACACGTGCTTTGTTTTGGTTTTTTTTAAGTGCCAAGGCAATTCCTGTAGCAACACAAACTCCATGACCTAAAGATCCCGTAGAAAATTCTACCCCTGGAACATTCTTGTGAGAAATGTGCCCTGATAATTTGCTCCCATTCATATAATAAGTATCTAATTCAGACTTATTAAAGAAACCTATTTCTGCTAAAATTGCATATAATGCAGATCCGGCATGCCCTTTACTAAGAATAAGACGATCTCTGTCTTTCCACTTAAAATTAGTAGTATCATACTTTAAAATGTACGTATATAAAACAGCTAAAATATCTATTACAGAAAAAGCAGACCCTATATGAGAAGCATGGGATCTGTGTATCATTTCTAACACATCTTTCCTTACTTGTAATGCTAATTTTTGGCTGTTCATAATTTATACCCCCATAAATTCTTTTATTTCTTCATCCATTTCTTTTGATAAATTTTCCTTTTCGTGTATATAAATCTTAGTCCACTCAATAATTTTTTCTATGCTTTTATCTATATGCCATTTTGGGACCCAACCAAAAACACGTTTAACTTTATTATTATCTAGTTTTAAAAAAGATGCTTCGTGAGGAGCACTACTATCATGTTTATTAATCCAATTCAAATTGTTTCCCCATAACGTACAAAATTTACTTACTAATTCACCTGTTGTCACACAATCACAATCATCTGGACCAATATTATAATAACCTTCGTATTTTTTATCTCCAAATTGTTTTTGACAAATCAAAAGATACAAATACAGTGGCTCTAATACATGCTGATATGGTCTAATAGAATGAGGATTTCTAACTATAATTTGCTTATTTTCTAATATCGCTTTAATGCAATCTGGAATAATTCTATCTGTGGAAAAATCTCCTCCACCTATAACATTACCAGCCCTAGCTGTTGAAATTGAACATTCTCTATTAGAAAAAAAAGATTTTTTATAACTATGAGTAACCAATTCACTACAAGATTTTGAATTACTATATGGATCATATCCGTCTAGAGGTTCTTCTTCTTTAAAGGGATGATTTTGTAAATCATCATTTAAATATACTTTATCTGTAGTTACATTTAAAAAAGATTTAACCGACATAGTATTTCTTATGCATTCAAGAATATTCACCGTCCCAAGAACATTTGTTTCATAAGTATATTTCGGATTTTTATAAGAATCTCTTACAATTGGTTGAGCTGCCAAATGAATTACTATTTCAGGTTTAAATAAATCAAAAGTTTCTTTTAAATGATCGTAATCTCTAATATCGCCAATTATTGAAACCATATTTTCTTTTATTCCAGACAATTCAAACAGATTTGGCTGAGTTAATGGTTCCAAAGAATATCCATAAAGAACCGCTCCAGAATTAATTAAAATTTTACAAAGCCATGTTCCTTTAAAACCGGTATGTCCTGTTACAAGAACTTTCTTTCCTTTATAAAATGATAGATCCAACATTCCTAATCCTCCCATATTCTCCAAGGGGCATTATCACTATTCCATAGTTTTTCTAATCTTTCTTTTTCTCTTAAAGTGTCCATACATTGCCAAAAACCATGATGAACATAACTCATCAATTGCCCGTCTAAAGCTAATTTTTTTAAAGTATCTTGTTCGAAAATCGTTTTATCATCCTTTATATAATCAAAAATTTTTGGATCAAACACCATAAAACCTATATTAATCAAAGCCCCATCAATATCTGATTTTTCTCGAAAATCTTTTATCATCCCTGTATTGTCTATATCTATTACACCTTTAGATTGCCCAAAATTATATACCGACATTGTTCCTATTTTATGATGATTTTGATGATACTCTACTAATTGTTTTATATTAACATCACCAACAGCATCGCCATAAGTTACCATAAAAGTATCATTTCCTATATATTCTTGTATTCTTTTAATACGACCACCCGTCATTGTATTTAAACCCGTATCAACAACAGTGACTTTCCAATTATCTTTTGAACGCCTATAAATAACTTTTTCATTAGTTTCAAAATTAAAAGTTACATCATTATTATAAAGAAAATAATTCGCAAAATATTCCTTAATTACTTTTTGTTTATATCCCGCACATATTATAAAATCATTATAACCATAAGATGCATATATTTTCATAATATGAACTAAAATAGGCATTTCCCCTATTTCAATCATAGGTTTAGGTTTCAAATGTGATTCCTCACTTATCCTAGTTCCAAATCCACCTGCTAAAATAACAACTTTCATTTAATTAAAATCCTTTCCTACTTCTTATATCTAGTTTTAAGAGAATCTAACAACTTTTTTGCAAAAAGAGGCCATTGATATTTTTCAAGCGTTTTTTCAGGCTTAAATTCTTGATTTAAAAGTTGTTCAAGATCAATGTCATATTGATAAGGATCCATAAATATAGCAGAATCTTTATATATTTCCGGTAAACAAGACGAATTGGCAACAATAATTTTTGTGCCACAAGCCAATGCCTCCAATGGAGTAATAGCAAATCCCTCATAAACAGCTGGATGAATTAGTGCCTTAGCATGAACTAATAATGCTTTAAGTTCTTGATCTGTAACATACCCTAAAAAAAATACATTTTTTACAGTTACATTATCAAATTCTTCTTCAGTTAGTCCCACTTTTTTACCTGCAATAATAAAAGTACAATTAGGATTTCTTTTAGCGACTTCAAGTATATATTTAAAATTTTTTTGCGGCATAATGCTACTAACTGCTAAATAATACATCTCTTTTTCTATAAAAGCGTATTTCAAAAAAATATTCTCATCCTCTTGTATTTTTTTTATATGATTCCATCCATTTCCAAGAACAACAATTCTATTTGCATCTATTTTTAAATATTCAATCATTTGATTTTTGCTGAAATTTGACACAGTTAAAATCAAATTTTTTTTATGCATAATTATTGATTTTAACATAATTCTATGCCATAAAGAAGATTTTTTTCCATAAGAGGTTTGAAAAAATTCCGGATGGACAACTTGACTGATGTCATGAATAGCTGTTATTCCAGGTTTTAAAATGGGACAAGTAGTGCAAAGATTTAAACAAATTCGTTTATGAAATAACAACCAAACTAATAAATCCACCTGTTCCCAAAAATGACCACGTACATTCCCAAATTTTATAATTTTTATATTTTCATAAACTGGCAAATTTTTTGCATACTTAGGAACTATTATTTCAATTTGATTTTTTCCAACTAATTTATCTATTTCATTACAAATTTCTCGAGCAAAGCGTTCTTGCCCAGTTAAATTACGTACTAAAAATCTCCCATTAATGGCTATTTTACGCATTATTAATCCCTATTCCTTTTTAATTTTTGTTCTTTAATAATTTTTTTAACCCTGAAATTATTATAAATCCACCCCAATAAACATGCGAGTATTTTTTTTGGAATCATGTGCAATACTAAAGTACGAAAATAATTTCGCTTCCCCTCATATAATGGTTTTTCTCGAAATAAAGACATTTCCTTATATTTCAAAAACAATTTAATTTGGGGATGATTACAATATTTAACCCATGGACGATTATTTATATAAAAGCAATTTGTAAAGTGAAAAATAACGACATTTTTTTTTGCTTGCTCATTTTCATCTTTATTATACCACATATTTGGCTTTCTTATTTTAATAATTTCATTAAAACTAAAACAACTATTAATGGTAGTCCAATTATAATTCAATGGTAATACTAATGAATCTTTCCCACAAATAGCAGACATAACAGTTTGTTCCATAAAAAATATGTATCCTTTTTTTTCGTTAATATATGACACAATTTGTTCTTCTATATTTCTTTTACGCCATTCTTTTAAATTTATTAAAAAAACCCCTCCCTGGAAATAAGGTGTATCATGATCAATTTGAAACACATCTAAATATTTTACACTTAAAGATTCTTTTACACCTGCTATTAATTTAGTTCCTAAATCCAATTGAATTAAATAATCAATTTTTTTATTAACAATAGTATCCGAATCTAAATATAAAACTTTCTCAACAGTATTTGGTAATAATGTTCCTAAAAACATTCTACTGAAAGAGTCAAAAAGCCAATTTTCCTTAATCTGATATAGATTCAATTTAAAATCCTTTTTAAAATCGGGCATAGAAACAAAATTAACATTGCAATGATATAACTTTTCTAATAAACGCAATTTTTCTTTATTACTTTCACTTATTTCATTTTCAATAATATAAAAATTAAAAAATGTATCCGGATTATTTATTAATATTGATGTCATTGAAACACCCATAATCCATGAAAATTTATCACTGCTGTGATATACAACATCTAAATTATACACACTATCACCTGTTAAATAATTTTTTTATATCTTGATTTCTATTTTTATCACAAACGAGAATATTATCTTCAGTAATAACTATAATCATATTACGGATTCCTAGAATTGACAATTTTTGATTTTTGTTATTTCCAACTAAAATATTATCACTTGAGTCAACAGAAATATAATCAAGATTTTTACATATATTTTCATTTTCGTCTTTATCAAATAATTTTTCAAACGCAAGAAATGATCCTACATCATTCCACCCAAAAGACGAAGGAATAACACAAATATTATCCGCTTTTTCCATGACAGCAAAATCTATTGATTTCTTCTCAAAGTTTAAAAACAGTTCTTTTATTTCGTAAGCAGTGATGCCCCCATTGTTTTCTCTTATTTTTTTTGAAATTTCACAGATTATATTATAGTGATTTTCACTATATTTTTTTAAGGCTGCCATTATGACACTGTATTTGAATATGAACATTCCGCTATTCCATAAATATTTTCCGGATTGATAATACTCTAAAGCTTTTTCGTAATTGGGCTTTTCTGTAAATCCTAAAGATTGAACTGGTTCGTTTAAAACAGCTTTGTCTACTTTAATATATCCGTATCCCGTTTCTGGATAAGATGGCTGGATTCCAAGGGTAACTATTTTATTAACCTGTGCCTCTTTATAAGCAATTTTTATAGTATTTCTAAAACTTTCTTCATCTGATATTAAATGATCAGAAGCAAGTACACAAATTGTTGGATTTTCATAATATTTAGAAATCATCATGGATCCATATGCAATTGCACTAGCGGTATCCCGAAATGCTGGTTCAATAATGATTCTGCTATCTTCTAATTCCGGCAACTCTTCTTTTAATGCCGCAACTTGTATTTCATTAGTAGCAATAAATATTTGTCCTGTTTCGGCAAGAGGTAATATCCTCTCATATGTCAATCGAATTAAAGATTTATTATCAAAAATTTTTAATAGTTGTTTTGGCTTTTTTTTCGTAGAAAGGGGCCAAAATCTTTCTCCGCTTCCTCCTGCCATAATTAAAAACGTTAACATTTTCATTCACCATCCATCATCTCATCTAATAAATCTTCTATGTCATATTTTGGATCCCAACCTGTTTTATTTCTAAATAAAGTAGAGTCTCCTACTAATACTTTGGCATCACCTGGTCTAAGAAATTCTTGCGATATAGACACCAATATTCGTCCTGTCTTGTCATCTATTCCTTTTTCTTCCAAACCTTGTCCAATCCATTTTATAACGATGCCTTTTTTTAAAAAGGCCTTAGTCACAAATTCTCTAACTGAATATGCTTTCCCAGTAGAAATAACAAAATCTTCCGGTTTATTTTGTTGCAACATCAACCACATTGCATTTGCGTAATCAATTGCATGTCCCCATTCTCTCATTGCGTTTAAGTTTCCCAATTCTAAAATATAATTGGAATCTTCTAAACATCTTTTTACTCCATTTACAATTTTTTTTGAAACAAAAGATAAATCTTTTTTAGAAGATTCGTGATTATAACAGATGCCGTTAACAGCAAACAAATTATAATTTTCTCTATAACTTTTCACAATGTAATGAGCATATAACTTACTGATCGCATAGGGAGAAACAGGATCAAATTTAGTGTTTTCATTTTGCGGTGATTCTTCACCCGAAAATAATTGAGCTGTTGACATATGAAATAGTTTGGTCTTAATTTCACTACTTTTTATAGCATCTAATAATCGCAATGTTCCCAAAGCATTTACTTGAGCCGTATATTCTGGAATGTCAAACGACAGATCCACATGTGATTGACTGGCTAAATGATATATTTCATCGGGTCGAACTCTTTCTAATATCCTATTAACACTAGAAGTATCTGTCATATCTCCTATATGAATAAAAAAATCTGAATGATTATAAAATTCCTCAAATCCCATATTAAACATTTGACTCTTTGATTGTAACAAACCATGAACGACATAATTTTTGGATAACAATAATTTAGTCAAATAATAGCCATCTTGGCTAATAATTCCCGTTATTAAAGCAGATTTTTTCATTTTTAATCTCCTTTCATCTTTCATTTTCGGAACAACAGCTATTAATTCTAATGTACCATTTATAAGCATTTTATCAGTGGTTTTTGTAAAAATAAAAGAGTCCCCTTTTGCTATTGGTGTAGAATTTATAGTACCTTTACCATTTAAGACGTAAAATATTTCAAATCCTTTATTTTCATATTCCACAGTTCCATTTAAAATCAATTTATAGAGATTAAAATGTTCATTTTTAAAACTTTGTTGTTGTTGAAAATCAAATATCATTTTTTTATTATTATCATAATCAATAACATTTAAAGAATCTTCTATATGAAGTTGTCTTTTAGGGATGCGATTATAATCATATAATCGATACGTAATATCGGAAGATTCTTGTATCTCTAATACAAACGTATTTTCATGGATGGCATGAACACATCCAGGTTCAACAACAACCAAACTATGTGGCTTTATATCTTTATTAATTAAGTAATCTTCTATTCTGCCTGAGTTTAATATGTTTTTCAATTCAATAGCATTTTTAACATTGACTCCCAATGTAACCTTTTCGGCTTTGGTTTCAGGAAGAAAATACCAGCATTCGAATTTTCCAAGTTGATTATGTTTTTTTATCGCATAGTTATCGTTTGGATGTACTTGCACACTTAATTTTTCTTTTGATGAAATCAATTTTAAAAGTAGTGGGAACTCCTTATCTTTATAATCTCCAAAAAGTTCGATATGATTAAGCCATAACCATCTTAATGTTTTACCTTTATATTTACCATTAACAATGATTGAGGATTTTTTTTCAAATCCGGAAACAATCCAAGCTTCCCCACAATTTAATGGGCAATCATAAATCTTATTCAATTCTTCTCCGGCCCAAGGCTTAGTTTCAAAATAAGGTTTAAGAAATAAAATCATATTTACACCTCTTATAACTTTTTGAAAAGAAAATAATTATTTGTTATAAATATAATTTCAGGTCTTTTATGATACACTGAACCATTCATAAAAGACCTGACCCACACAAGTACTATATAAAGAAAACGAAAACATTACAATGATGATATTAAAATAATATTTTACTTTGCACCGTCGCCCCTAAATACTCCAATCATAGTATGCCATAAAATGCGAATATCCATTCCGAAACCACGTTTGACAGAATAATAAAGTTCCATTTTAACTCTATCCTCATAAGCTATAT
>CALVQD010000099.1 GCA_944355255.1 uncultured Bacilli bacterium | reverse complement strand
CGATTACAACAATACTAATCGCACCACTACGCACCAATGCCTCACAAATTTCTAATGCCTGTTCTCCATTATCTGGTTGAGATAATAATAACTCATTCGTATTCACACCTAATGCTTCCGCATATTTCGGATCTAATGAATGTTCAGCATCGATAAATGCCGCACGTCCACCTTTTTTTTGAGCCTCTGCAATCGCATGAAGCGCAAATGTCGTCTTACCACTTGATTCTGGTCCATATATTTCTATAATTCTACCTTTTGGGTATCCACCAATTCCAAGTGCAATATCTAATGATAATGAACCACTTGGAATTACGTCAATCGTACGATGCGCTTCCTCTCCTAATTTCATAACCGCACCTTTTCCAAATTGCTTCTCAATATCTAATAAAACTTGATCTAATGTTTTATCACTAGTTGTCTTACTTGCTTTACTTGCCATGTTTTTCCTCCTTGATACTTTCCTTATTGACATAACCATTGTAACCCAATTTAAAATAATTGTCAATAGTTTTTGCGAACATTTGTTTGTTACAATTTGCCATAAAAATAATTCAGATTAAAAAAAAGATAGAACATATTTCTATCTTTTACTTAGTTGCATCTTCTAAAAATAGTTTTTTATTCATGCTATAATACTGTACTCCACTAATAATAGAAAGTACACAAGCTACAATTAGTAAGAAATCAGAAACTTTTAAGTTCCATAATTCAAACGGTAAATTATAGAATAATGTTAAAACAATTCCCACCATTAAACAAGCAGTCTTTGCTTTTCCACTCTTAATTGCCGCAACAACATGTCCCTTACTTCCCGCAACCATTTTAATAGAATTGACAATACTGTCTCTTACAATGATAACAACTGTAATTAATGGATGAATAAATCCTTGTGCACAAAGAATAATCAAAACAGAGTTCACTAAGATTTTATCGGCAATCGCATCAATCATTTTTCCAAAATCAGTAATCAAATTATATTTACGAGCGATATACCCATCCAAGAAATCTGTTAAACTAGCTAGAATAAATAAAACCCCAGCAATGATATAACGAATATCGACAACAATCGTCTCATTGATAAATAATTTATAAATATCAACTCCCATCGCATCAAATGGGAATAATAATACAGCAATAATGATAAATGCCATCACAATACGAAGCATTGTTAACTTGTTTGGTAAATTCATACAATCGTAGCCTCCTCACTTACTACATATACCACATTTTCATCTATAAAATCATCATGTTGTACATTAGAAAAAATATAATATACAACCATTAAAATCACAAGTGCAACCAACACATAAATCACAATGGGTGATATTGCAAAAGAACGTTTCCTCTCTAATGTATACGGAGAAGATATTTTCTTCTTATCTTTTTCTTTTTTCGCATGTTTCTTTGCTTTTTTAATATCATCCATCGATATTTTTGAAGTATAGTCAAATAAATACTCATTAAATTCATCAACCATATCTTCATAATCTAATCCTAAATATTTTGAATAATCACGAATGAAATATTTTAAATAGAAGACATCTTTAAATGCTTTCATATTACCAGATTCAATATTTTCAATTTGTGTAGGACGCATCTTTAAATCTTCTGCCGCCTCTTCAATCGAAATTCCAATACTTTCTCTGGTCTCTTTTAATCTCTCTCCAATTTCTTTCACGTTTATCACTCCAATGAAACATAAAAAAAATAATATTTTATAAGCCATGTTCTGTTCCTAATTCTAGGCGACAAACATTTATCTATCAATTTCTTGATCCCGAGCGAAATTCGTTTCTTTCTAACTCAAGCTCCCCTACCAAAATTTGGGTTTCTCGCTTGTGGGGTTTACCACGTTCCACTCCTTTTATTTCTAAAAGGCATCGTCACTTTGGCACTTTTATACTTCCTCGAATCTTATACAAAAGTACTTAGATTCTTGAAGAGCCGTGAGAATTCTCTCCTGTAGGTTATTTTTTCCCTACACACAAACACTACAGTCATCACAGACTGTGCGAGCATGGACTTTCCTCTATATTACAAGAATATAGCGTTTGTCAAAATATTATTCTTTTCCATAAATAATTTTTTCTAAGTTAGATAATCTCCTTAAAACATCGGCATTTGATACATTTGTACTTTCGCCACCAGTTTCACTTAATACATCTAACTTCGTATGAAGACTTCTATTTTCTTGTTTTAATCTCGTGTTTTCATCCATAATTTCTTTTTGTGTCTTTTTCATATCAGATATTAAAGCTTCATATTCTTCATAGTCATGAATAATAATATCTAGAAATTTATCTACTTCTTGAGGACGATATCCACGTGTATCAATCTTGAAGTCTTTTTCTAAAATATCTTTTGTTGTTAATAAAATTCTATCGTTCATAAATTCCACCTCTTTATTCGACATCTACATTTTATCAATAATGTCATGTTTTGTCAATGAAATCAAGGAGTTTACATTCACTTCACATCAGGCCAAAATATCCTTTTCTTTACATAAATTCTTAATATCTTTTTCATCCATATCATCTAACATATGAACACATTTACCAATACTATAATCTTCAAAAAAGAGATAATAGAGTTGCACACAAGTTCTTTCTTTTCCAAAACGATAGTTTTGTTCATCTAATACCATCTGCATATACAAAATGAGAAGTGCAACTACAACTTTTGTTCCATATTTTTCTCCAAACTTTTCAATCATTAAAACATCGTCTTTACGTATTTTTTTCTTCACATGTTCTACAATACTTAAAAAATCATCGTAGATATCATTCGCATCATATACTTCTGATAATTCTTTTAAAATCAATAATTGATCTTCTAACTTGGTAATATGCTTTTCAAAACGATTATCTACATAATAAACACAAGGTTTATGAAAAGGATCTGTTCCAAATTCTAAACTTCCAAGCCCATCTTTCAGTTCAATTGCCGTAATCATCTTATCACCACTTTCATTATAACATAACAAAAGACAATTCCAAAGAATTGTCTAATTATCAACACCAACTTTCTTATAAGCGAATTGAAACAAACAAATACTAATAACTAACCATGCGATAATCACAATACATGGTATACCAATTTTAGAAATAGTCAGTGTATTCTTCGTAATACTTTCAAATATCTTCATCATCGCATCAGTAGGAAGTAAACTAGAAATTGCTTCAGCCAGTTTATCTTTAAACATCATAATAAACATCGGTGCCATAAAAATGATCATAAATGGCATAGATAAAAGACCTGCTGACATTTGATTTTTAGCCAGTAATCCAACAAATGCTCCAAATAGAATCACTGCTAATCCAGTTATAAAACTAACAAGTTGATATAAAATAAAATGATCCATCGGTAATTTTAAAATAAAGTAAATGAGTAAATTATCAATTACGACAAATAACATACAAATCATCGCTTTCGCAAACAGTATCTCACTTGCTTTGACATCATTTAACATCAAAGTACGAAGCGTATTCTTTTCCTTTTCTTCAGCAATAATCGTCCCCATCAAAGCTACTGGTACCATAGATAATGTAAGTAAGGTACAAACAGAAAATAAATATTCTTTCGGAGCACTTCCCATATTTGCATATAAAAAGGCAAATGCGATTGGTAAAATGACATAAATAAAGACATTTAAATTCTTTAATAAATCTTCCATTCCTAATTTAAATAATGCTTTTACTTTATAAAATCTCATTTCAATTCCCTCCCTGTCAAACTTAAAAAGATTTCTGCCAAGTTTGGTTCTTGGGAATGGATCGATTGAATCGTTTTCTTTTCATTTTTCTGTAATGCTTTTATAATCGCTTGAGCATCCTTTTTCACAACGACTTCTTTCCCATCATCATAAATAATAGAAACAGAATCGTGGGCATATTTTAATTTTAATTCACGTGGTGTTCCTAATTCTACAATTTCCCCTTTATTTAAGAAAGCAACACGATCACATAATAAATCTGCCTCTTCCATATTATGTGTCGTCAAAAAAATCGTTGTTCCATTCTTACGAAGCGTTAATAATAATTTGTGAATTTCTTCAGTTGTAGCTGGATCTAAAGCAGCTGTTGGTTCATCTAAAAACAGAAGTTTCGGATGATGAATCATCGCACAAGCAAGTAAAAGACGTTGTTTCATTCCTTTTGATAAATTTTCTACTTTTTTATCTCTATCATCCCATAATTTTACTTGTTTTAATATTTCTTCTACATATTTCACATCCGTTTTAGAAAGTTCTGCAAAAAAACATAAATTACGATAAACAGTTAGTCTTTCATAAGCACCACTGTTATCACTCAAAATACCAATCTCATGTCTTTTCGCATGTACCTCACAACTTCCAGCAGTTGGTTTTAACTGTTCTGTTAAAATCTTAATCGTCGTCGTCTTTCCAGCACCACTTGGTCCTAAAAAGCCAAAAATTTCATGTTCTTTGACATCAAATGTAATTTCATTTAATACTTTTTTATGTCCAAATGAAATACTTAACTTTTTTGTCTCAATCATGTTGTTTTTCATCATACTCCTCCTCGTTATTATCATATCAAAAAACAAAGAAAAAAACTACCTATCTTCTAAAAAATAAGTAGCTCTTTTCGCATCATCTAATTCTTCTAATAAACTATCATAGTAAATCATAATCACTTCTTGACTAACCACCTAAGTATCACCTCTAGAAGAATCCTATCACGTTTTCTTCTAGATATGTTGCAATTCGACAAAACTAGAATATAATTTTAAGAATCTTGTTCATCCATACTCAAAATAGATAAGAATGCCTCTTGTGGAACTTCGACACTACCTACCATTTTCATACGTTTTTTTCCTTCTTTTTGTTTTTCAAGTAACTTACGTTTACGACTGACATCTCCACCATAACATTTCGCAAGTACATTTTTACGTACTGCTTTAATATTACTACGAGCAATTGCCTTAGAACCAATCACTGCTTGAATTGGCACTTCAAACTGTTGTCTTGGAATTAACTTTCTTAAATTTTCAACAATTGCTTTACCACGTTTATAAGCAAAATCACGATGAACAATCATACTAAGGGCATCAACCATTTCGCCATTTAATAAAATATCCATTTTTACTAAATCACTACTTTTGTATCCAATCAATTCATAATCAAATGAAGCATACCCTTTTGTACTTGACTTTAAACGATCAAAGAAATCATAAACAATTTCTGAAAGTGGAATTTCATAGTGAATATTCACTCTTGTCGCATCTAAATACTCCATAGATACATAATTTCCACGTTTATTTTGACATAACTCCATAACCGGTCCAATATATTCACTTGGTACAAATATATTAGTACGAATATATGGCTCTTTAATATCTTTAATACGAACACGGTCCGGCATTTTAGAAGGACTATCCACCATCATATGAGTATGATCTGTTAATTCTACATCGTAAATAACAGAAGGACTCGTAGCGATTAAATCAATCTTAAATTCACGTTCAATTCTCTCTTCAATAATATCCATATGAAGAAGCCCTAAAAATCCACAACGAAATCCAAATCCCAATGCTTTACTTGTTTCAGGAGTAAAATCTAAAGAAGCATCATTTAATTTTAACTTTTCTAGCGCCTCTCTTAAACTATCATATTTACTAGACTCAATTGGGTATAATCCACAAAACACCATTGGTTTCATCGGTTTATAACCAATGACTTCTCCTTCACAAGGATTGTTTTTTAAAGTGATGGTATCCCCTACTTTAATATCTTGAATATCTTTAATACTGGCTGTCAAAAATCCAACTTCTCCCGCAGTAAGTTCTTGAACATTTTTCTTATGAGGGGTAGAAACACCTAATTCTACTACAGAATAACTACGATCTGCCTGTTTCATATAAATTTCATCACCAACATGAACAGAACCATCAATAACACGAATTAAAGCAACAACACCAAGATATGCATCATAATAACTATCAAAAATTAACGCTTTTAATGGCTTTTTCACATCACCAGTTGGAGCTGGTACTTTTTTAATAACTTGTTCTACTAATTCTTTAATTCCAATTCCATTTTTAGCACTTGTTAAAATGATTTCATCTTCTTCAAAGCCTAACGTATCCATTAATTCTTGCTTTACTTTATCTGGATTCGCATTTGGTAAATCAATCTTGTTAATGACTGGAATAATCGTCAAATTATTATCAAGTGCTAGATAGAGATTGGCAAGTGTTTGTGCTTCAATCCCCTGTGCTGCATCGACAACTAATATCGCTCCCTCACAAGCTGCCAAACTACGACTTACCTCATAAGAAAAATCAACATGACCTGGAGTATCAATCAAATGAAGTTGATAAGTTTCTCCATCCATCTGATATTCTAATTCTACTGCATTTAATTTAATTGTAATTCCACGTTCACGTTCAATATCCATATTATCTAATAATTGATCTTTGGCTTCTCGTTTTGTAATCGCCCCAGTAAGTTCTAAAATACGATCCGCAATCGTACTTTTTCCATGGTCGATATGTGCAATAATTGAAAAATTTCGAATATTTTGTTGAATCATAGTGATCACCTCTCGTTATTATATCATGTTTTTTATAAAATAACAGCAAAGAAAAGGAGAATCACATGACTCTCCATCTAATTTACTGAGTATTGATTCGTTTCATTTAAAAATCCTACTATCTTTTGCACCCACAAATCTTTTCCTCTTATTTTCTTCTTTGTTATGTGCATCAACAGGAGTTATTCCATTTTCTTTCATTTTATCAAAAAAATCAGCGTGATATACCCAATCTTTTTGATATTCTTTCTCATCCAGTACGTGTTCATCAAAACCTACATATTGATAAGCAATTGGATAAACTTGTTTATCGTGTAAGATATTTTTTTCTAACATGTGATAAAATAATCCTCCATTTGGAAATACATACCTCATCGTAAATACCACATCATCTTGTTCTTTTTGTAATTCTAAAGTTCTACTTGTTCTTTGATCATAATTGATATAAGAAATACGAAAAAAAGACATATGATCATAATCGATTACTGCCTTTTCTCGATTTCCACGAAGTACTTGATGACACGGAGTATACAATCCACGAACTCCAGTTGAAAATGTTACATCATAAAATAGTTTTAAATAGTAATTTCGAAATAATGGATGAGAAAATAATCTAGGATTCATTTTAGCTAATGTTTTTGATAATACATTCTCTTTTCCATCTATCATTTATTTTTCCCCTTTAAAAAATTCATTTAACTGTGTTTCTATATTTTGAAAAATACCATCGCGAATCTCATATGTTTTTAACATTTCTAACACTTGAGTCTTACTATCACCACTTAATACAATATAATCGCCTAGTAAAAACGCAAGTGTCGTTCCATTAATGGCTTCAACACGCTCCCTAAAATGTTCATTTTCTAAAATAAGAGCTGCATAATAACGACGTTTCTCTTCATCAGATAACATATCTGTATCTTCTCGTGGTAATACAATATTCAAATCTGGCTTCTTAAAATCTTGTACAATCATATAAAGACCATCCATATAAGAACAACCAAACATATTCTGATAAACTTTTTCAAATTTTAATGGCTTTTCATTAGGACGTAATTGTTTCACTTTATCATAATACTTCTTATCCAAATCGATAATAGATAGTAAATCTCCCTTAGGATTATCATAAAAATTTTTATAAAACTCATATAGAGAATCATTTCTCTTCTTTTGAATCAATATCGCACTATCTAAATCATCTTCTCTTGTTACAATACTCCTAATATGATCCGCATAATAACTTAAATCTCGTGCTTCTAGAATCTCTTTTAAATTCATATTATCACCAACTTGCCCTTAGTTTACCATGTTTTTCCATATTTTACAACTATTCATCTACCATTTTATTTAACATTCCAAACAATTTATCTACCCCATATTTCACACTACTTCCAATCTTACTAGAGATACTATATCCTAAATCAGACATTTTATTTCCATAATTACGATCTGGCTGTTCTAAATAATCCTCAATATCTACTTTTTTCCCAGCAGCCACATCCTCTTCAAACTGTTCAATTTGTTCTTTCGTAAAACTCGTCTTTCTTCTCATATCATATTCATAATATCCAGTCTCTTGAGAAAGATAAAGCGTTAAAAAAGTAATAAAAGAAGCAATCATAAAATACTTAAAACATCGTTTATAAATCTTAATTTTATCTTCTTTTTTAATCATGAATTCACATACTTACTAAAAATTGGAGTGATTGCTTCTACCGTGTTTTGTACTTCATCAATCGTATTCTCATTTGCTCCTAACTCCAATAAAATCATATTTTGATTTAAATCCTGATTATAAAGTCCATTGACAGACGAACCCGTCTTTTGCATTACCCCTCTCGATAACTTTGGATAAGCTTCGTTAATTTGATTAGATAAGGTAGTTGCTAGATCTAAATTGGCTTGATAGTTAGGATTATTCATACCGACAATAAATAATACTTTTGCATAATTTTTATCTCCAATTGTAATCGTAGAAGCATCATGAGAAATCGCATCACGATGGAGATCAATAATCAATTTGAGATTTGGATATTTCTTTAACACTTCAGTTACAAATTCTCGACTCACTTGATAACTAGCTGCATGATTTAAGTTATGATCTTTTAAATACTGTGTTAAATTAGTTTCTTCTACAAGAGTTTCAATACCATTCTTTTGAAAATGTTCTTTCATTAAATACGAAGCCATCATAACACTTGGTGTAATGTTATAAGGTTCTAATGTCTTCATACTATAACTTTCACTCTGATGAGAATTATATATGTATACAAGTGGTCCTGTCACTTCTTCAGATGGCGTTGGATTCTGAATAAATTTTGCTTCCGTAATATCATCTTGATAAGCCATCACTTTTTGTTCTTCTTCTACGGTAGTATCCATTCCTAAAAGACTTTTCGGATTCGATAAATCGAAATGCATAAAATACTTTCCGATCTTTGCTATCATATTTTCTGCACTCTTTTGATATAGTAAATAGTGATTGGAATCCCGCAACATATTTTGTAGAAATTCTTCGTTGGAAGTCGCTAACTTTGATTTTAAAATATAATAAGTAGTACATTCAAACGAAAGATAAGTTAAAGCAACTAATAAAATTAGCTTAACTACCAAAAATCGCCTTTTCTTCTTTTTCTTTGTATGAAATTTTTTCGCCATATCCATTCCTCCTAATCCTATCATACGATAGAAGAAATAGAAATTATGTCAAAAAATATTATTTTTCAAAGGAAATATTATCATGTAATGCATGGTTAATGGAATTCCCAATAACAAGGGATAACTTTTGAACAATAAAATCAATTTCTTTCGGTGTTACAATAAAGTTATAACCAATTGGTGTTAGTACTTCTAATACGAGTTGTTTTCTTTCTTCTTCTGTTAAAGTTCCTAATTTTCCCATCAATTCAACATTGTCTTGTGGTTCCACTACAATCTTCTTTTTTAAATAATTTCCAGTTGTTACAGCGAGTTTAGAAGAAGGTTTTTTTAATTGATCTTTCATATAGGCAAAGTTTTTTTGCATATACCAAATCGTATCAGAAACAATCGTAGCTGCATCAACAACCGTAGGTACTCCAATCGCAATTACTGGAATGTGAAAATAGTCAGAACTAATTTCCTTTCGTTTATTTTGCACCCCACTTCCAGGATGAATACCAGTATCTGTAATCTGAATTGTTTTATTTAATCGTTCTACACTTCCACTTGCTAAAGCATCGACAACAATCATAAAATCCGGCTTCACTGTATCCACAATTCCTTTTAATAAATCTCTTGTTTCAATTCCCGTTGTTCCCATTACCCCAGGATTTAATGCATACGTTTTTCTAAAACCTGGTTCTACTTCTCCTAACTCAAATAAATGATTAGTAACCAAGACATGATCTATTGCAAGTGGTCCCAGTGCATCAGGAGTTGAATCTTCATTTCCAAGTCCCACAATAAAACAAGAAGATTCTTTAGAAATAGAGATAGAATCTAATAGTTTTTTCAATTCATATGCAGTTACCTTTAAAACCTCTTGCTCATTTTCATGATCTGTTACATCTTCAAATTCAATGGTAATATAATGTCCTGGTTTCTTTCCAATCTTCTTACTACCAGTTTTTAAAATATTCACATTTGTCACTTTACAATTTTGATATTGTTTTACATCTTTTGTAAAACCACTTTCCTTCTGATTTTCATCGATCAGATCAATTGCTAAATCAGTACGTGGTAATCGTCCATTTAAATGTATTTCATGTCCCATCTTTATCACCTATGATTATTTTTACCAAAAATAAGTCTTTGTATAATTGTAAATGATGTGAGACAAAATTTATAAAAATAAAAAAGCAATATGATATAGTTATTTTGTAATTATTGAATATTGTTTTTTTCTATAATTTGTTGTCTCATTTCTAAAGGAGTAAGCCAATTAAGAACTTGCATAGGAATATTATTAGAACGCTTTAAATAGGTCTTCATTTGTTTTTGTAAATCATCGTAAGAATAAAATTTAAGATA
>CALVQD010000098.1 GCA_944355255.1 uncultured Bacilli bacterium | reverse complement strand
CTAAAATAGAAGCATTATCAAATCCTAAACTCTGATTTACTGTACACATAATTCCTAGTGTAAATAATTTCTTTACTAAATCTGCACTCTTTACCCCTAGTGCAGTAGCCAGATCAGCAACTGTCATCCCCTCTTTATAAACAACAGTCTTCTCATCTGTTACTGGTGTATTAGAAACTAATTTTTCTTTATTCTTATACATTTCTTTTTTCTTTGCTTTAAAGTTATCTTTCTTTTGTTGTTTTGATTGTTGTACGCGTTTCTTCTTATTATTTAGTTTCTCTTTTTTAATGGTATTATCCACTTCGATATGAGATTCATCAATCATCTCTTCGACACGATCTTCAATAGCTTCTTCTAATTGTTCTTCACTGACAAAATCATCGTTATCTAAAAGAGTAATTGCCTCATCATCTAACATATCATCCTCACCATGTACATCGATTCCAAGTCTCTTACATGCTTCCATGATTTCTTCTACTGTCTTATTCACATCTTGTGCATATTCTAGTACACTCATCATAGATATCACCTCTTTCTAAATATTATTTCTCATCAACCATCCCTAACAATGTATCATAAACCGTATCTGGTACCTCTACTTCCAAATGACGATTTAATACCTTACTCTTCTTTGCTTTTAAAATCACTTCACGGTCTAACTTTAAATAAGCACCATGTCCATTCATACGTCCATTGGTATCTACTTCTACAGTACCTTCAGGAGTTCTAACAACACGAATTAATTCTTTTTTCGGATATTTCTCTCTTGTGACAACACAAGTACGCATTGGAATTTTCTTCTGTTTCATCATACTATCCTTCTAAAATATTAATTCCTTCTTCTCTTGCTTGTTCGTATGTTTTCACATCAATTTTAGAGAAGTGTGTTAAACGTGTTGCAAGACGAACATTTAATCCTTTCTTTCCAATTGCTAAAGAAAGATTCTCGTCATCTACAATCACCATTGCTGTTTTCTTCTTTTCATCTGTAATACATACATGTAAATTACGAGCAGGACTCAGTGCATTTTCAATAAACTTCATATCATCGTTATCATAAGGAATAATGTCGATTTTTTCTCCATTTAATTCATCGATAATACGACTAATACGACTACCATGTTCTCCAATACAAGCTCCTACTGGATCAACATTGATAACATTAGACATCACAGCGACTTTACTTCTTACTCCGGCCTCGCGAGCTACGCTATAAATTAGAATGGTACCTTCATTAATTTCTGGAATTTCTAATTCAAAGAGACGTTTTACAAATCCGTAGTGTTTACGAGATAGTAAGATTAATGGTCCTTTTGAGTTGTTATCAACACGACTGATATATACTTTTAAGCTAGATCCCATTTGGATTGTTTCTCCTGGAATGATTTCTGATTTTGGAAGAATTCCTTGGGTTCTACCTAAGTTAATGTAGTAGTTTCTAACATCTTCCATTTCGACAATACCAGTAACCATTTCGCCTTCTTTATCAGCCCATTCTTCCATGATATTGTTTCTTTCTGCTTCACGGATTTTTTGTACGACTACTTGTTTTGCTGTAGCAGCAGCCACACGTCCAAAATCTCTTGGAGTTACTTCTTCTTCGATTGTTTCTCCAATTTCAATACCAGGTACTAGTTTTCTTGCTTCTTCTAATGTCAAATGAATACGTGGATCATATTTGATTGGTTTTACTTCTTCTTCTTTGTTTTCTTCATCTTCCTCTTCATCATCCATATGAGCTTGATAATAAGCATCTACTTCATCTTCATTAATAATTCCAAATTCATCTGGATCATGAACAACTGTTTTAAAAGAGAATACTTTAATTTCTCCTGTTTCACGATTAATATCTACTCTTACATTAGATAGTGAGTGATAATTCTTTTTATAAGCAGATGTGAGCGCTAATTCCATCGCATCATAAATCACATCTTCTTGAATTCCTTTTTCTTTTTCTAATACTTCAACCGCTTTTTTAAATTCTTTGATATCCATGTTTATTCACACCCTTTCTCTTTAGAACATACATCTAAAATATAATTTTCTTCAATTGGATCTTCTTCATCTAAGATAGGATTGATTAATTTACTTACTTTCACACAATCATCAACATCGATAATTCCCTCTTTGTCAATGACAACACGTAAAAAATTCATTCCATCTTCTTTGACATACAAAACCTCGTCTAAGATATATCCATTTTCTTCAATGACATCTTCAAATAACTTGCGAATTTCTCCTATATTCATAATACCTCCACTAAATTGAAAGAGTGGGAACGTCCCACTCTTCGCTGTAATCACTGTAACCATTATACCATAAATTTATGAAATTTCATCTATTTTTATGATTTTATATCATTTTCCTTATAAAAATTTGTTATAATATTACTAGAAAGTGGGTTAAGACATGAAGAAAATCGATAAAACATACTTAAAACGTGCTGGTAGTGGTCTACTTGCGATATTTGCTTATTTCTTTTTTTCTTATATAGAAACAGTACCTTTTATATTACTGGGAATTGATGTCAATACGTTACCAAATAGTATTAAGATTCCATATCTACTGATTTATCAAGCATTATTACTAGCACTGATTATTTTTATTTTATGGGATTCTCTGAAGAAAGATTTCGAAGATATCAAAAAGAATCACAAAACATATTTTAAAAAATATTTTAAATATTGGTTTTTATTATTAGGATTGATGATGCTTTCTAACTACATCATACTAATCATTATGAACTTAACAGGAAATAATACCATGTTACCAGAAAACGAACAAATTATCCGTTCTAACTTCCAAATCGCACCACTGTATATGTATCTAACATCTGTTGTCATTGCGCCAGCTATGGAAGAATTGGTATTTAGAAGAGGAATTCGTAATATTATTAAAAACGATATTCTATTTATTATCGTATCTGGATTCGTATTTGGTGGATTACACGTATTACTAAGTGGTACCGCAAATCCATTAGAACTTCTATATATTATTCCATATAGTGTTCCAGGATTTATCTTTGCTTATATTTTAACCAAAACAGATAACGTCTTAGTCGATGTTGGATTACATACATTCCACAATGGAATATTAATGAGTTTACAATTTTTGATGATGATATTTATGTAATAAAAGAAAAGTGTCAAGTAACTTTTCTTTTTTGATTTCAATATTTATAAAATATGATAAAATGATTATGGTGATAAATATGCGTTCTAGTCGTAAGAAGAAAAAATCAATCATCAAAAAAATTGTGACTTTTTTTATCGTGCTAGTTTTGCTTGTGGCTGGAACTTTTTTATACAGTAGGTTTCTAGCGACAACGGGTCTAGAAATCCGTGAATACAGTATTCAAAACTCGTTATTTGAAAAAAATTTCCACGGTTTTAAAATTTTACACATGTCAGATATCCATTATTTAACAACCGTCGATGAAGATGATTTAAAAACAATCGTCAAAAAAATCAATCAGTTAAAACCAGACGTTGTCGTATTAACAGGAGATCTATTAGATGAACATGTAGAATATAGTAATCAAGAATTAGAAGTCTTAGAAACAGAGTTATCGAAAATCGAAGTAACGACAAATAAATATGCGATTTCTGGAGATGAAGATGAAAAGAAAACAGAATGGGAAACAGTTATCAAAAATAGTAATTTTATCAATTTAAATAATACATATGATTTGATTTACAATGGTGTTGGTAGTCCTATTATGTTAAGTGGACTCAGTAGTAATTTAAAAGAAAAAGATATGATTACAACCAAAATTAAAGCCATTGAAGAACAAATTGATAATACCCTACCTACAGTAGATCAAAATGGCAATAAATTATATGGAATTAATAATCCAATTTATCAAATTTTACTATTACACGAACCAGATTATATTGATGAATTTAATTATCACAAATTTCAATTAATCTTAGCAGGACACTCATTAAATGGACAGATTCGTCTTCCTGGAATTGGTGGTATTTTAAGAAAAAAAGGAGCCACAAATTATCAAGATGCATCTTATGAATTAGAAGGAACTAAGTTATTTGTATCTGGTGGTATAGGAACAACGAATAACATTCCATATCGTTTCAGTAATCGTCCATCTGTTAATTTATATCGTTTGACAAAATAAAATAGTTAGATTATCACACATCTAACTATTTTTTTCTATAAATTTATTGCGTACTTTTTGGTAAAAGTGATGATTTGGAAGTTTTAAATAAGTAATTCTTCTACTATCTACAGTTGTTTTAATTTTATGGACGTGGTGGTATTTCTTAACTGTACCATCGACAACAATCATCAAGTTTGTATTCTTATCTTGACTATCTCCACTCGGTGTAATCGTAATTGTTTTATGTTCCGGAATCACAACAGAATTTAATAAATTACGATATGCTTTATTATTCAGTGGAGAAAGTGGCGTTAATTGTAGTGTATGAATGGTAGAATCAACAATTGCCCCATTCACACTTAAATTATAGGCCGTAGAACCAATGGTTGTAGCAACTAACAAACCATCACCGACAAATTCTTCTAAAAATTGACGGTTGATTTCTACTTTTAAAGATACTGTTTTTAAATCCATTTGGCGAATGACAATTTCATTTAGAGAATGCAGTGTAACAGGACGAATTCCTTCTATCTCTGTTTTCTGAATACTAATTTTTTCTTCTAATAATTCATTCTTTTGTAGTTTATCTAAAAATAAGTCGATTTCTTTTGGGTCTATCTCTTGTAAAAAGCCAAGAGTACCAGTATGAATTCCCGCATAGTAAATATTAGAATCAAACTTTGTTGCATGGACCATTTTTAAGAAAGTTCCATCACCACCAACAGCAATCCCTAAATCAAAATGCTTTTTATCAATCCGATAGCCTCTCTCTTGTAGTTTCTTTTTTAATATCGCAACTACTTTCTGACTTTCTCCTTTATAATTAGAATAAATATTGACTCTTTTGATATTCTTTTTCACATAATCACCTTGCTTTTACTGTTTCTAAATGTTTTACAATCATTGGATAATATAAATCAAATGTTGGATAATTCTGACGTTGATTTTCATATTCTTCTAAACTTTCTAATATATCTTCAATATAAATAAAACCACGCTTCTTTTCATTTTGAATCGCTCTTTGTACCCATGCCTCATCGTGATATATCAAAGAAATATAACGAATTACAATTGCCCTTATAACATGTTCATTTATAATCGAAGAAATTTTCCCATATGCTTGTTTTCTCATAACATCTACGATATCACTAAACAAATCAGGAATATCATTTTCTTTCAAATATTGTTCCGTTAAAGGATTTACATAACCATGACCAAATTCATGAACGGACATTATAATAACACGTTGATCTTCGATATCAAATAAATTTTCTTTTTTAGAAATATTGTATGTAGGAATACAAGAATATTCATCTTGATTACATTTACAATGAAAAGCATGATTGGTCATATATGGCATCAAGTTGATAAATAAATTCCCACTTTGGTATCCATAATAGCTTTGTAAAAATTCTGAGACATGGCCATCATCAAATTGTTTACAAATAGAGTTCACAAATTTTTGATACATTTCTATTTGACTTTGATAGTAATTTTGAAAATCTATCTTGTGTGCAAAATCATCTAGTTGATCGATAAATTCGTAAATTTTAGGATTACCATCTAATCTTTCATAGAAAATATAATCACTTAATTGCTTACATTTAAAATGATCATCTAGTTGTAAAAAAAGGCCCAACGGAGCATCGTAAGCAAAACCATGGTGCTCAACTAAATCATCAAATTGTTTTATCACATTTTCCTCTTTATATTTACCAAACTTATCTATGATATTTTGAACATAAAATTGATTTTCATACGGTTTAAACATAGATGGAAATTTATTGCGATAGTTACTAATACACATAATAATTCCCAATAATTCTGTTCGATAGTCCACTTTCACAGTAATATTGCCAGATTTTTTTTGAACATGTTCCATATTTTTTATTTCCCTTCTAATAATGTTTTCAATCTCATCACTAATAATCTCATAATCATTTTTTTATTTTCTACTCTATCGAATGATGACACACTCATTGTCTGTTCGATATATGTATCTTTTTTTTGGTCATATATAGCAAAATAAACCATATTCATCTTATCGGTTGGATTATTTGGATCTTGTCTATTCAATGTACCAGTAATCCCTACTCCATAATCACTTTCTCCATTGACAGTTGCAAGTCTAGCCATTTCTTTTGCTACTTCCATGCTATAAACTGTATACTGGTCGATGATTTTAGAATCTATCCCATATTTTTCTTTCATATGATTGGAATAACTGACAATGCCTAGTTGAAATACTTCACTTGCCCCAGGAATATTAGTAATCTCATTGGCAACCATTCCTCCTGTACAAGATTCCATCGTAGAAATTGTTTCTTTTCTCTTTGTTAATATTTCGATAATTTCTTTCATAGATTACCTTCTTTCGCATGTATATTGTTCATTTGTAGACTCTATTTCAACAAATAGTTGATTTTGATATCTACTATCTGTTGAAAGATAAATTGTATCGTTGGAAGCATTTCTACGTGCTCCATTTTTAATTGTTTCTTTTTCACTTAAAATGAGAGTCCAATCTTTTCTTCGCGATTGACTTGCCGATGAACTATAGTGAATAACTGAATAATTCCCTTTCATTCCATTTTCTTGGACGGTACCATATAAAGACAATTCTGTTTTATCAATTTGTAAAACCATTTGTCCATTTTCACAATCCCATACACCTTGAATATCTTTTTTAGAATTGTTTAACAATGTAATAAGTAACCAGATAAATAATATAATCATAACAATCATAATCATAATAAAGGCGATAACAAACCACTTTGTACGTTTCTTTCTTTTTAAAAAGTAAGCATCTTTTTCTTCCTGATTTTTCCAACTATTTTTTGTATCCATATCTATCCACTCCTCATGTTAAGTATATCACAAAAGAGAACTAGATACCTAGTTCTCTTGTAAAATCTGATTTAACTTTTCTAAGTCGTCATTTTTTAAGGCTGGAACACCATCTAATCGATAAGGAATTCCTAACTTCTTATATTTTTCTACTCCATATAAATGATAAGGAAGTAATTCTACTCGCTCTACATTTTTAATTGTTTTTACATATTCTTTTAATTTTAATATATATTCTTCTGTATCATTGATTCCTGGGACAATTACTTGTCTTAACCAAAGTTTTTTATTCATTTTTTGACAGAGATCTAAGAAATCAAGATATTCTTGAATGCGATAACCTGTCATTTTTTTATATCCATCTGTATCTAGTGCTTTAATATCTAAAATCACTAAATCTGTATATTTTAAGATTTCTTCATGTAGTTCGGGTTTTGTTCCAACTCCTGAAGTATCTAAACAGGTATGAATATGTTCTTGTTGACATAATTTTAAACATTCTAATACAAATTCTGGTTGACAGAGAGGATCACCTCCAGAGAAGGTAATTCCTCCTTCGTCACCAAAATAATTTTTATATCGTTTTACTTTTTTAATTAATTCTTCTGGAGTAGTCATGTTTTTGTCTTCCATATTCCATGTTTCAGGATTATGGCAAAACAAACATCGTAATTTACATCCTTGTAAGAATACGACATATCGTATTCCTGGACCATCTACAAGGCCCATTGTTTCAACAGATTCAATGCTACCTTTTATCATTAAATGGTCTCGTGGAATGTACGATTAATTACTTCTAGTTGTTGTTCACGACTTAAACGATTGAAGTGAACAGCATATCCACTTACACGAATCGTAAGTGTTGGATATTTATCTGGATGATCCATTGCATCAATTAGTGTTTCACGATTAAATACGTTAACATTTAAATGATGTGCTCCTTGTTTAAAGTATCCATCTAAAAGAGCTACTAATTTCTTAATACGTTCTTTTTCATCTTTTCCAAGGGCATTTGGAACAATTGAGAATGTATTTGAAATACCATCTTGGCATACATCTTTATATTCTATTTTCGCAACAGAGTTTAATGATGCAAGAGCACCACTAGAGTCTCTTCCATGCATTGGGTTTGCTCCAGGAGCAAATGCGACACCAGCTTTTCTTCCATCTGGAGTTGCTCCTGTTTTCTTTCCATAAACAACATTTGAAGTAATTGTAAGCACAGATAATGTATGATGTGCATTACGATATAATTCATGTTTCTTTAACTCACGAATAAATCTTTCTGTAAGTTCTACAGCAATAGAATCTACACGATCATCATCGTTTCCATATTTTGGATAATCTCCTTCGATTTCAAAATCAGTTGTAATACCATCTTCATCACGAATTGGTTTTACTTTTGCATATTTAATAGCAGATAAACTATCTACAGCAACACTAAGTCCTGCTACTCCAAATGCCATTAAACGTTCTACATTTGTATCATGTAATGCCATTTGTGATTTCTCATATGCGTATTTATCATGCATATAGTGAATGATATTCATTGCATCTACATAGATTTTCGCAACTTTCTCTAGTACTTTATCATAAGCAGTTTTTACTTCATCATAGTCTAATACTTCACTTGTGATTTTTGGTACATCTTTTAATACTTGTGTCTTTTTCATTTCATCGACACCACCATTAATGGCATATAGTAAAGCTTTGGCTAAGTTACAACGAGCTCCAAAGAACTGCATTTGTTTTCCAACCTTCATAGCAGACACACAACATGCGATTGCATAATCATCTCCATAAATTGGTCTCATTAAGTCATCGCTTTCATATTGTAGAGCATCTGTTTGAATAGACATTTTCGCACAGTAATCTTTCCATCCTTCTGGTAATTCCTTACTCCATAGTACTGTCATATTTGGTTCTGGTGCAGGTCCTAAATTAGTAAGTGTGTGTAAATATCTAAATGAGTTTTTCGTTACAAGGGTACGACCATCTAATGCCATACCACCAAGTGATTCTGTAACCCAAGTAGGATCTCCAGCAAATAAATCATTATATTCTGGTGTTCTTAAATGACGAGCAATACGTAATTTAATAATGAATTGATCAATAATTTCTTGTGCTC
>CALVQD010000097.1 GCA_944355255.1 uncultured Bacilli bacterium | reverse complement strand
TCTTTTATTTCGTTACATACATCTCTAAAAGTAAAACAAGTATCTAAATTTAATTCATCTTTCATATGCCCAAAGTAAGATTCTTGTGGAGCATTATCCCAACAGTTACCTCTTCTAGACATCGATTGGCCTATATTATATTTTTTTAATAAATTATGAAATTTTGGACTAGTATAATGTACTCCTTGATCAGAATGAATTATAACGTTTTCATTTAATACTATGTGTCTTTTACGATGTAATTTTTTTACCGTTTCTAATGAAATATCTAAAGTCATGTTTTCGCTTATATAATAAGCAAGTATTTCGTTAGTTTCAGCATCTTTTATAGTTGATAAATAACATTTTTTGTTATTACCATAAAATAAGTATGTTATATCAGTTAAAAGTATGTTATATGGGATACCTGTTTTAAATACACGATTAACAATGTTTTCGCAAGTACTATGTTCTTTTGTAGATTTCATCATTCTTCTGTACGGATTTGCTTGCCTTATTGGACATTTCAATCCAAATTTTTTCATTAATCTTCTTATTTTTTTAAGGTTAAAATGAACTTTAAATTCATTATCAAGAACCATCATTATTTGTCTAGCACCTTTTTTACGTTTCTTGAATTTGTATGCTTTTAAAATCCAATCAAAATCTTTTTGGTCTTTATTATCTTTTTCAACTCTTTTATTTTCATTTTTTAAATAATTATAATAACCCGATTTGGAAACTCCAATACAGCTACATAAATATGAAGTCATTCCTTTTAAATTATATTTATCAATAATATATCTTATTGTTTCAAATTTGATATTGATTTGATATCTGTTAAAATGCCCATTTCTATTAGTTCGTTTTTTTTTAATAGTTCATTTTCTGCTTCAAGTAATTTTATTTTGGCTTCAGCTCTTTTAAGTTTTTCTTTATCTGATAATTCTCGTTCCAATGGTCTTCCAGAAGATCCTTTTCTAGTATCTGTTATTTTACCGATAGAATTTAATTGTTTTCTCCATCTATAAGCTGAATTTGATATTCTTTTTTCTCCAACAACTTCTGGATCTATTCCACATTCTCTAAAAACATCTTGAGGGAATTTTTTATAATTTTCACATTCTTTTACCAACTTGTACTTGAATTCATCGGTATAAGTTATCCCCTTATTAGTGATGTTTTTAATCCATTTATTTTTACTTAATTTTTTTACTTGAGTATTTGTAAATAATATTTTTGACATTATTATCACCAACTTTCTTATATTATACAACAAGACATAATAAAAACCTATAAAGTAGGTCTCTCTTTTTTTTAGAGTCCACTTTATAGGTTACATTTTAAAGGATATTCATCCTTTTTATTTTACCCTTTCAATGCTTTTAACATTTTTTTCCATAAACCTTCTGAAGAATAATTCAAAATTCCTACTTTATAAATTCTAAGTCCATAACGAATCAATAAGAAGTTGGTAATCACAACAAGAATAATAGCAATCACGACTTCTAAAATACCAAATTGACCAATGACTAACAAAGATGGCGCTAAAATAGCTGATATAAATGGAATAAATCCTAAAATTTTAATAAAGATAGATCCTCCAAATACGTTAGCAAGAATTGCTAAATAATATCCAACGAGAGAAATAATCATAATTGGAGTTTGTAATTGTTGAAAATCCTCAATATTGGTTGTCATACTTGCTAAAATACCAGCAAGTAAAGAATAAGCAATAAATGTTACAATCATCAAAATTAATGTAAGTGGTACAATATAAATTAATTTATCTAATACACCAGATACTTTTAAAGCATCTATAATACCAGTAAAACTACTTCCCATACTACCAATTGGATTACCGCCACCTAAAAGTAATCTCAAGACAAGTCCAACAATAGCATAGACAATAAGTAATGCTCCTTGAATCAATATAAATGCATTCCCTGCAATCATTTTAGAAAAGAAATGTTGTTTTGGTGATACATTAGAAATAATAATTTCCATTCCTCTTGTCGTTTTCTCATCATTGACTTCTGCTCCAATCATCTGTACTAAAAATAAAGTCAACATGAAAAATGGTAAGATAACAACCGGAAAAACAGTCGACATAATCATGGAAGTTCCTTCTGCTTGCGGAGTTTTATTTTCAGATAAAATGACTCTTTCAATTTCTGCTTGACTATATATTTTTTCTAAAGTCGATACAGGAATATTAGAATTAGCAATCGCCACAGCCATTTTAGTACTATTAATAGCTTGATTAATTACCTGTGAATCAGTCGTTCCCAAGTAATCTTTAGATATCAATGTTGTCTTAATAATTTGGTCTGGATCTTCTTCAAAGATCACAATATAGTTATGTTTATCTTCCTCGGCTAATTTTCTAGCATCCTTCTCATTATCTGCATGTTTCTTTACGATATAATCAGATTCTTCCTCTGTTGCTTTTACTTCTTCACTTTGTATAGCAGACGTTTGATCTTCTGTCTGTAATGTAGTATTGGTAAGTTCCAATTGCTGTTTAAAAATATCATAAGTTCCCATTTCTGTACGATCGATGACATAAATGGTTTCTTTTTGATTAAAATCTCCTCCAAAGGCTTCTATAATATGATCGATATTAAAAGCACAGGCAATGGCTACAAATAATAAAATATTTGCCCATAAAAACCACTTTGTTTTAATTTTACGTTTTAAACTCATACCTACTAAAAACCAAAATTTATTGGGCTTTTTTTCACTATTTGTCATATTCTTCACCTACCTTTGCTACGAATATTTCATTGAGTGTTGGTTCCTCTACGACAAACTTTGTCACATTTTTTGCTTTTTTCGCCACAATTTTAAACACTGCATCTACTACCTGATTATCGCGTATTTTTACTTCATATTCATCAGGTCTCTCTTCTACTGAGATCACTCCATCGATCTCTTTTAGTAGTTTTACATCCATTTCGGCACGAATAAAAATGTTTTTCTTACGGAATTGTTCCTTAATATCATGTAAATAACCTTCAATCACTGGTTTTCCGTGTAACATAATGACTAGTTTTTTACAAAACAATTCTACATGTTCCATACGATGAGATGAGAAGATAATCATACTTCCAGCCTCACTCATACGTTTAATCTCTTCTTTAAATAGTTCTACATTAAATGGATCTAACCCACTAAATGGTTCATCTAAAATTAATAATTTTGGTTCATTAATAATTGCTGTAATAAATTGTACTTTTTGTTGATTTCCTTTTGATAACTGTTTAATTGGTTTATCCATATATTCAGATATTTCAAAACGTTTTAATAACTCTGTTAAGCGATCTATAATTTGTTTTTGTGTCATCCCTTTTAAAGTTCCATAATAAATACATTGATCTCTTACTGTTAACTTTGTAAGTAAACTTCTCTCTTCTGTTAAAAAACCAATTTGGTCTGTTACAGAATAATCAATTGGCTTTCCATCCAACGTAATAGTTCCTTCTGTTGGTTCTAGAAGTCCCATAATCATACGAAATGTCGTTGTTTTTCCAGCACCATTTACTCCAAGTAACCCAAAAATTTCTCCAGGTTTTACTTCAAAAGATAAATGATCAACAGCTAGAAAATCCCCATAGTATTTTGTAATACCATTTACTTTAAGCATGTCCTCACTCCTATCATACAGTCTTATTATATTACATTATTCTTCGTTTGAAAATAGATTTTTTAAAGAAAAAAGACTTTCCTAATGGAGAAGCCTAATAATATCATTATATGTAATTAATACCATCAAAATCATTAAGAAAATAAAACCAAGTGCATGAATCGTATTTTCGACTTTTGGGTTTACCGGACTACCTTTTATTTTCTCAATAATTAAGAATAATAATCTTCCACCATCAAAAGCTGGAATTGGTAATAAGTTAATAAACCCAACATTTAAACTTAAAAAGCCAACTAAATAAACCAAATTTAAGAATCCAGCTTTCGCACTCTGATCAACAACCGTATAAATTCCAACTGGTCCTGCCAAAGAAGAAATACTTAATTTTCCAATTAATAAGTAAAAAATAATTAAAATCATTTGATGGATTAAACTAAACATTTTGGTAAATCCATATTTTAATGCTGCCCAGAAATTATGAACCAAATTGTTTTTTAAACTAAAACCATATTGGTAAGAAACTTGATCATCTGTTTTTACCTCTTTTGGTGTAATCTGTAATGACTGTTCCTTTCCGTCACGTGAAATAATCACATCCATTTCGTCTTTTCCATTCACTTGTACCAACAACATTAAATGATCACTAGAAAGAATAGTTTGCCCATTAATCTTTTTAATGACATCTCCTGCCAACAATCCCGCAGTTTCTGAAGCACTATTTTTTGTCACTTCAGCAACAGTAGTTGTTTGAGTTGGCACCCCATTAATCAATCCTACAATAAAGAAAATAATAACTGCTAGTATAAAGTTAAATAAAATACCTGCACTTACTGTTAAAAAACGTTGATACCATTTTTTATGATTCATTTGTTTTTCTTTTGGAATATCCTCGTTTTCTTCGATTTCCTCACCTGCCATTTGGACATAACCACCAATTGGAAGTAAGCGAATAGAATATTCTGTCTCATCGTTTTTACGATGAAATTTAAATAACTGAGGTCCCATTCCAATAGAGAATTCATAGACATAAATACCTGCTTTCTTAGCAAAGATAAAATGTCCAAATTCATGAATTAATACTACAATTCCTAGAATCAAGATGAAATAAATTATTGTCATAAATGTGTTCCTCCTTATAATAAATTCATGAAAAACATAAACCCTAATACAACAAATATAATACTGTCTAAACGGTCTAAAATTCCTCCATGTCCAGGCATAATATTAGAAAAATCTTTCTTCCCAAAATATCTTTTAATACTTGAGAATACTAAGTCTCCATATTGTCCTAAAATAGAAAGGAAAAGTGTTGTTAAAACAATTCCAACCATAGACACACTTGGATTAATCACTGTTACATAATAGCAAACACCAACTAATGTTCCCATAACAGTTCCTCCAATACTACCTTCCCAAGTCTTCTTTGGGCTTACCTCCGGTAATAACTTATGTCTTCCAATTAACATTCCTGTAATATAAGCATATGTATCTGTAATAATCGTAATGAGTAATAAATAAATGACAAAAGATAAGCCAGCATTACGCAACAATGTAAATAAACTAAATGATGTTCCTAAAAAGAAAATACCACCAATCAAATAAAATGCATCATTGATACTATAGACCTTACGATCATGATATACAATAACTGGTAATAAACAACCTAATATCAAAGCACTTACTACTTTGTAATCAATTGCAAATACATTTTCATCATTACTTAAATTAAACAATACAAATAATACAATCAAAAGATAAGAAACAAATTTCATAAACTCTGGAATTTTTTTCTTTGTCTCTTTAATATCCATAAACTCTTTTAATGCTAGAATCGACAAAATACAAACAGCGATGTCAAAAATCCATCCCCCACTTAATAAAATCGGAATAAATATAGCAAGTGCAACAATCGCACTTATTAATCTCACTTTCATTTCTGATCTCCTCCAAATCTACGATTTCTTTTTAAATATTCATCAATGGCTTGTTCATATGCTTCTTCATCAAATGCCGGAAAATAAGTATCTGTAAAATAAAGTTCCGCATAGCTTGCTTGATATAACATAAAATTAGATAATCTTTTCTCACCACTTGTACGAATCAACAAATCAATGGGTGGTAAATCCTGATAAAAATAATGAGCAAATAACTCTGGTGTTAATGATTCTACATCGACCTGTTCTTTGACAATTTTCTTGACAGCATCGACAATTTCATATTGCCCACCATAATTTAAACAAACATTAAAAATACCACCTGTATTATGCTTTGTTTCCTCTTCTAAGGTTCGAATGACCTTTAATACATCTGGACGAAGTGAAGTTTCTCTTCCCGAAAAAACAACGCGAATATTACGATCTTGATAATATTTTTTCTCTGAACGAAACTTGTTGACAAATAAGTCCATCAAATAATTCACTTCTTCTTTACTACGATTAAAATTTTCTGTTGAAAAAGCAAACACACTAAGTACTTCTGTACCCTGATCTAAAATATAAGTACTAAGACGTTTAATATTATCAAAGCCAGCCTTATGCCCTTGTAATCCAGTCAGTCCTCTTTCTTTAGCCCACCTACGATTACCATCTAAAATAATCGCTACATGTTTTGGATATTCTTTCTTTTTTTCCATATCTTCACTACTCCAATACTAATATTATAATCGATTTCAATTACTTTTACAATTATTTTAAAAAAACTTTATATAACTAGACATAAAAGTAACAAAAAAGAGAACTAATTGTTCTCCTTTAATACATCAATTGCTTTACGCATTTTCATATCGTATTTAACCATTTCAGTACCACCAAACTCTTTTTTGAAGTCTTCTACTTTCATTTGGTATTTCTTAGCTAATTCTTCAGCTTCTTTTAAAGCATCTTCATCTGATACTTCAATATTTTCAGCTTTCGCAATCTCTTCTAAAGCAAAACGCGCTAAAATACGTTTATTTGCTTCTTCCTTCATTTGTTCTCTTAAAGTGGCTTCATCAGAATTTGTAAATTGATAGAATTGTTGTAATGTAAGTCCTTGCATTTTTAAATTCTCTTCATATTGTCTTAAAATACGACTTACTTCTTCTTCTGTCATAACTTCTGGAATTTCTACTTTTAATCCTTCACATACTTTATCTAATAAATCATCGATAAATTTATTTTCACTATCTACTTCTTTACGAGCTAAAATATGTGTCTTAATTTCTTCTTTTAAAGTTTCTAATGAATTAACACCTTCCATACCTAAATCTTCAAAGAACTCTTCTCCAATTTCAGGAATAACAGTTGTTTTAATATCATTTACTTTTACTTTAAAAGTAGCTTTCTTTCCTTTTAATTCATCACTGTGATAATCTTTTGGGAAAGTTACTTCGATTTCTTTTTCTTCTCCCGTTTTCATTCCAATTAATTGTTCTTCAAAACCAGGAATAAAGGTATTGCTTCCAATTTTTAAATTGTAGTTTTCACCTTTGCCACCATCAAATGCTTTTCCATTTCTAAATCCTTCAAAGTCGATAATTGCTGTATCTCCATCTTCTACTGTACCATTTTCCTTTGGCATAACCTCTGCATAACGACTTCTCATTTGTTCAATTGTTGCATTAATTTCATCTTCTGTTGCTTCTACTTTCTCTTTCTTTACTTTTAATCCTTTATACTTTCCTAATTTCACTTCTGGTCTTGTTGTTAAAATAAAGTTAAATACTACTTTTTTATCATCAATTGATTTTAAAGTAATGTCAGGTTGAGCAACTAGTTCTTCATCTTTATGTTCTTCTAACATTTTAGAATAAGCATCTGGAAGCACCATATCTGCTGCATCTAAATATAATGATTCTTTACCATATTTCTTTAAGAAAATATCTTTTGGTGCCTTTCCTTTACGGAATCCATCTATTTTTACATTTTTTACAGCTTTTTGAAATGCTTTATCTAATGCTTCTTCCCATTCTTTTCCTTTCACTTCAATTGTAAATTCTTTTTTCATTCTTTAACACCTTTCCTTACAACCAATAGTATAACGAATATTCACGTGATTTTCAAGTGAATACAAGAAAATAAAAGTCTTTTCTGACTTTTATTTTAGCAAATTTCTAAAATCTTAACTGGATAACTTCCAGCTGGACTCACAACATCTACAATGTCATTTACTTTGTGATTTAAAATTGCTTGGGCAATTGGACTTTCATTAGAAATTTTACCTGCAAATGGATCTACTTCTTTACTTCCAACAATTGTATATTCTTCTTCTTCGTCATCATCAACGTAACAAATTTTTACAGTAGAACCAATTCCAATGGTATCTTTATTTGTATTTTTAACAATCGTTGCATTTTCTAACATCATCTCTAATTCAGCAATCTTACCCTCTACTTGTGCTTGTTCTTGACGAGCAGCATCGTATTCTGCATTTTCACTTAAATCTCCTAAAGCACGCGCTTCTTTTAAGGCTTGAATCACTTCAGGACGTTTTACAAGCTTCAATTCATCCAATTGTTTCTTTATATCTTCATAACCTTTCTCAGTTAAGTAAATTTCTTTTGTATTCGTTTGCATACTTTCACCTCTGATCTTCTTTCTTTCTATGAAATCTACAAAATAATACTACGAAATAGACATTTTGTCAATCTTTTTTTTCATTCTCATTAAATCATTGACATGTAGTGGTTGTGGTGTCCTGATCCATACAACTTGTCTTGGATGATTGACAACCTCTAACGAATTGCCCTCTTCATCATATATATGAGAAAGAATAAATTTGTTGACAAAATGATTTGGACCAAAAACTTCTACTGTATCTCCTATTTTAAAATAATTGCGTTGTTCTATTTTAGCAAGTTGTTTATCATCATCGTAATCGAGAACAATTCCTAAAAAATCTTGATTCGATAATTCTAACCTACCATTATAATATTGACAATCCTTGCCATAATATCCATCAAAAAATTGAACTGTACTCTCACGATTTGCAACCGCATCTAATATCTTTTTCGCATCTTCAATCATTTCACTCGTGAGGGTCTTTTCATAGTAGGCATCGATCACATTACGATAAGTACTAACTACTGTTGCGATATAGTAAATAGAACGCATTCTCCCCTCTATTTTAAAGGAATTAATTCCAAGTTCTATCATCTCAGGAATTTTTGTAATCATGGATAAATCTTTGGTGCAAAACGTAAATGGTTTTTCTCCCTGTTTTTTTTCTCCATTTTCTAAAAGATCAAAATCCCATCTACAAATTTGACTACATCCACCTCGATTAGAATCACGAGCAGTAAAGTAGTTAGATAAGACACAGCGCCCACTGTAAGATGCACACATTGCTCCATGAATGAATGTTTCTATTTCAATATCGACATGTTTTTTAATGTCTAATATATCTTCTTTTGTTGCTTCACGTGCTAATACGATACGACTTGCACCTAGTTCTTTTAAAAATTTTGTTCCTAGGTAGTTTAATGTTGATTGTTGTGTTGAAACATGTAATTCTAAAGAAGTGTGTTCTTTGGCATATTGTATGATTGCTGGATCACTGATAATTAAAGCATCGACTTCTATTTTTTCTAGCTCTTTTAAATAAGCATCTAACTTTTCTACTTCTTGATTGTGCATCACAATGTTAACTGTAACGTATACTTTTTTCTGATGTTGATGCGCAAATTCAACTGCCTCTTTTAATTCATCGATTGTAAAATTGGTTGCATTTGCACGAAGACCAAATCCTGGTCCTCCTACATATACCGCATCTGCTCCATATAAAATTGCCCATTTTAAGCTTTCTAGAGAACCTGCGGGTGCTAATAGTTCTACTCTTCTACCCATGCTTCTTCACCCTATAAATCGTCTCTTTATATAAAAATCCGAGATCGTACTTTCCTTCTAATAATTGATCCACTTGCTCTATCCACTTCTGTTCTCCACTATTTAAATACTGATTGTAACACTCTAGTATTTTTACAAACAAAGAATGATCTAATAACTTTTCCTGAAACATCAAATAATCCATTCCTTGTTCTTTTAGTAATTTAGATTCTTTAACAGCATTCAAAGGAACTGATGTATAAACTGTCGTCCCCAAGTTATGATCCGTAATCGGATATATTTTCCCCTCTTTTTCAATTTGATAATACCCATTTGATGATTCTAAAGAAAAAGTCTCTAAGTAATTTTTTACTAAATGTCTTTTACTTTCAAACATAGGATAATATCCAAAAACCGGAGTAATACAAAACATATTTGTTTTTTTCTTTATGCTCTCTATTTCTTTTAATGTTAAATTAGTAGAAAGACAAATTCCTTGGACTCCTTCTTTTTCGTAAAAGTTCGCACTAAAATAATTTGTTGTCATATGTTCTTGATCCCAAACCAAGGTAATATTTAATTTTTTTTCTTTTACAAGTTCCAATACGGCAAGATCATAGAAGAAAACACCAGCAATCGGTAATGTTTCAATTTCTCGAAGACAAGATTCTAAGATTGATAAATCATTTCTATCATAATTTTTATTACATGACAAGAAAACGTCTTTTCCCTTATCTTTTAATTTCAAAATAACTGACTTTAATTGTTCTAGAGAATAAGTGTTTTCAAAATGTACAGATAACAATTCTACTCCAAAAAGAAAAGCATCTGCAAAAAATAACATATCATCTATGTTCTCTAAATTTCTCGGAACAACAATCTTCTTCATAATCATCACCAACTTTCTTATTATATCAAAATTTAAAAAAAAAGAAATTTTTATCTCCTTTTTTGATAAACTTTACCAGCTTGTACACTCATTGTCATCTCATCTGATTCCATTTGTTGTAAAGAATTCGTAAATAATATATATTGTTCATAAAATTCATCAAATGAGATTTCTGGATAAATAATACATTGATATCTCTTTCCATTGGTCATATCAATCACTGTGATTTTATCTGAATCTGTTTGAAAAGTCAAATATGGAACAACTAAATTTTCATATACGTCAGAAACATAATTTGGATTTCCACTTACAATTCCATCATTTCTAAAACGATCTGCTCCTACTTTTCCTTTATTATAAATATCTAATGCATACGAAATATCATAGTCTGAAATATTTAAAGCATTATTTAATTCCATAATTCCTAATCGTACATTTGTATCAAAATCATCTAATAGATCTTCGTTTAAAGGAATTGAATCAATTTGTGAAGTTTGATAATTATATCCCGTACGTGGTTTTTTAGAAGCAATTTCTTCTTCAGTAGCATTTTCGTTATAGAAATTAGAACGTTCTTGTTGCGTAATTCCAACTGCATATAAATAGTTTCCATAGTCATCATAAGTTCCAACATAACGTTCGTGATCTAAATTAGATTCTACTTTTTCTAAAGCAAATAATAAATGTGGATCCATTCCATACATTTTGCAATATTGTAATTGTCTTTGTCCTTCTTCTGTATTTAAATAATTTTGATATCCTTCTAAACTCCAATTCGTTCCCATTCCTTGTGGTAACTCTGTATTTTGAAACTTATATTGGCATAATAATATAATTAAATCTTTCGTAAAATGATCAGAATCTTTAAGTGTAGAGATATGTTCAGAGATATAATGCATCGCTTCTTCAGGATCGATCTCCAATTGTCCTGAAAGCATTGATACATATGTTTCTAAAGTCATGTAATTTGCTTTCAAAGTAGAAAGCATCTCTTGTAATAACTGACCTTGTTCTATTGCAGAATCCACAAAATAAGAATCATAATTATTTTCTTCTGCATGAACGAGTGTTGCACTAGTAACTCCAGCACCACATAAAATTGCAGATAGTAATCTTAAATGTTTTCTTTTCATACGACTCCCCCTTTAGGCCGCGTAATAGAATAACATGTTTTTTAAATTTTGTCAAAAATTGAGATATTCTCTCATGAAAACGAAAGAACATATTTCTTCATAAAAAGACAATAGCCACATGAAATAAAACAACGTAAAAAAGTTATTTTCGTAATGAAAATAACTTTTTATATGATCAATCGATCAAAGAAAAAAACACAACTGTGTATTTTCTTTATGTTACTTTTTTTTCGTTACTGCAATTCCATCGCCAATTTCATAAAATTCTGTTATAAAATTGGGATGTTCTTGTAAATATACTATATATTTACGTATCTTATTTACAAGTTGTCTTAGATTTTTACTTTCGATCCTAGTTTCTTGTTTTGTATATCCATGAAAAGCAAGATTATCAGAGAATACAACTCCATTTTCTTTTAAATACGGTGTAAATTTTTCAAAGAATTTTATATATTGACTTTTTGCTGCATCGATAAATATCAGATCATATTGTTCTTTTAACGATACATCTAAAGCATCTTGAAATAAAATTGTAATACGATCTTCTAAATGAAAAGCTTTGACATTTTCGATAGCTTTTAAATATCTTTCTCGATCACGTTCAATCGTTGTCACATAAATATCATCTCGTACCAAAGCCATACAAATGGATGAATATCCAATTGCACATCCGATTTCCAATATATTTTTTATATTCTTATGTTCTTTTATATAATCTGTTAAAAATGTAATTCCATCTTTCTGCATAATTGGAACATTATGTTCCGTTGCATATCTTTCTAAGTCTTCTATTACCATGTAAGCCACAATCCTTGTTCTTGTAATTCTGCAATGGTAGCATCATGATCAGCACTTGTTTCGTTAAAATAAACTTTCTTATTCTTGTCTGCCACAAAATAATAATAATTATTTTCTTCAGGATCAATCGATGCGACAATTGTATCAATTCCTGGATTACAAATTGGTCCTACTGGTAAATTTCCAGCAGATGAGGCACTACGCGTGTTATATGCATTTGCTTCCATAATTTCAGACATATATAAATCACGTTCTCCCATATCGATCTTCGCTCCATAATAAGTAGTAACATCACTTCCCAATGTCATATTCTGTTCTAAACGATTATAAAAGACACGGGCTACCATACCACGATCACTTGTTGTACTTGCCTCTAATTCAGCCATGGATGCAATAGTTAAAATTTGATGAAATGTATATCCACTTGCTTCTATTTGTGATTGATATGGTGTTATCTTCTCATTCATCGCATCTAACATCTTTTTAAATAAATCTTTTAATGCAACATCTTCATTTGTAAAACGATATGTATCAGGGAGTAAATAACCTTCCAACGAATAATAAATATTTGGATTTTTTACTTCTTCTGTAATAAACCAATACGTCCCAATTAATTCATTTAAATAACTTTCATCTTGTAACAAAGCAAATACTTTCTCTTCTGTATGATTTGTATTTTCTGCAATAATAGAAGCAATTTGCCTCATGTTTTTTCCTTCTGGAAAAGTAATTGTAATTTCTCCAGTATTAAATTTTTCATCCCCAGCCAAACTATGAACTAGTGTTTTCAAATCCATATTTTTATCTAAATTATAATTACCCTCTTTTAAAGGAGATAGATTCTGCAAACGTAAATATATTTTATATGCAAATTCAGAGCGAATTAATCCTTTCTCTTTTAGTAAAGGAGCAATTGAATAGTAATTTTGTCCTTGTTCTACAGTAAATGTAACAGGAACAGATTCCTTAGACACTGCACCAAATAATGTCATAAACCAAATACAAAAAATAATCAGTAATATACTAATCACTAATATAATTACTGGTTTTTTCTTTAATCTACGTCTTTTTTTCATACACACCAAAAACGAGCGTTATGCTTGCTCGTTTCCTTCTTGAGTTACTTCTTCTCTTGCAGATGCTTGCAATTCATCTAAAATTGTCTGAATGATTTTCCATTCTTTTTCCGTTTCAATTGGTTCTAACATTGTTGTTTTTGCATTTGGCGTATAAATAGAAGCATATACTTTTGTATTTCCTTCTTCATCAATTGTATTATCTGTATAAACCATATAATTTTTCTTCGTTTCTTCACTTTCAAATGTAAATAATACTTCACATTCTACTTCATTTCCATCTTGCCCTTTTACTTTAAATGTCATTTTTTCATCTTGCATATTTATTTCCTCCCTTTATCTAGATAAGTTTGTAAAATAATATTTGCAGCCAAACTATCTATCTTCTTCTTTCTTTTTTTTCTCGATATATCAAACTTCACCATATAATTTGTCGCTTCCACCGTTGTTAATCTCTCATCTTGTAAAATAACAGGTAACTGAAATCTATCTTCTAACATCTTCTTGAAGTCTACTGATAAGAGTGCATGTTCTCCCATACTATTATCCATATTTTTAGGTAATCCTAAGACAAAATATTCAACAGAAAACTCATCCAACACTTTTTGTAATTCATCTAATAAATGTGGAAAGTCTCCTTCTTCATAACGTATTGTATAAAGAGGTGTTGCAATCGTTTTTGTCTCATCTGAAATAGCTAATCCAAGGGTTCTTGTACCTAAATCTAATCCTAATGCTCTCATCGATGTTCCATATAATGATGAATTAAAAACTCTAGTATTTTTGCACGGTCATAGCGCATAATCATATTACGAGCTTCTTTATGACTTGTAATATAACCCGGATCTCCACTCATCAAATATCCTACCAACTGAGTCATTGCATCATAACCGCGTTCTTCTAAAATAGCAATCACAGTTGTAATACAATCTCCAATAAGTCCTTCTTTTACATCTTGGATGTGATAAACTTTTGTTTCATCTTTCATAGTCTCACCTACTTTATGAATACATCTTTATTTTAACATGTTTCAAATATTAACGCAATGACTATTCAAGAAAAATGTCGGATTATCAAAACAAAAAAGATATGACAAATATCATATCTATATTTTTATAAACTGCCTCTATAATAATAAATTTTCATTGCATCTTCATTATATGTAGGTTTAGAAATATCTATGTTTAGAAAGTTGGATATATAATATATCAGATATTGAGATGCAACTAATAAATCATACTCGCATAATATTCCATCATATCTACTTTCAATAATTAAGTTTTCATCTTTTTC
>CALVQD010000096.1 GCA_944355255.1 uncultured Bacilli bacterium | reverse complement strand
ACAAGATATTCTAATAACTCTTCTTTTAGTGTTTGAACGGAAAGTGTATGTTCTCTTTGAACGTCGATTGATAAATACCTCATTCTTTCAAAATCGGGAAGAAATTCTAATAATGTAGCACATTGTTCTTTAGAAAGTTTATTGATTTCACATGGTAGATATAAACTTCCAGTTGTAGTGAAAATAAAATGTGGATCTTCTTGATATTCTCCAAAATGAACAATCGAATGATTTAAAAATACAATATTGTCTCTATTTTGCAATAATGCAACATAACTTCTTGTATCTGTTTCAAAATCAGTAATAATTTTTTTACTTTCTTCTGGATATAAATAAGTAATAATTTGGGAAAATCCTTGATAGTGAAATTCTTTGTTCAATAAGAGAAATTCTCCATCACGTGTCAGAACAAATCCTCTCTCCGGAATCATTACAGGTGAAATATCTATCTCACGAGATTTTTTTGTGAATTTATCCTTCCATTTTTTCATAGCATTCATCCTTTCATTACTACCTGGTGCTGATTGCTTTTCTCTTTAGAACAATGTATCTAAAACATACTATTCTCTCTATAAACAGTATAACACAAAAAAATGGATCGTAAAACAATCCATTTATTTCCTTTGGTAACCCGTATGGGTTTCGAACCCATGAATACCACCTTGAGAGGGTGGCGTGTTCAACCACTTCACCAACGGGTCATATTCGAACAACAATATTAGTTTAACATAGTTCTTTTCTTTCTGCAAGATAAAATAAAAAGAATGTCGTAAAAACATTCTCTAACGTGACTTCTTATCCTGAAAATCAGGATAAGATTGTAATATTTTATATAATGTTTGATAAGGAATCTGTTGCTCTTTTAATGGAATTAATAATTGTTCATAGTCATAATCTACTGTGTGAGCATCGATATTTTCTTTTGCTGCATTACGTCCCATTCCATAGTGTAATCTCATCAAATAATCATCTTTATGAGTAAGTTCTAATTGATAGAAATCTCCAATCTCATCTAAAATATCAAGATATGGACTCGCTGTTCCATGAATTTGATCTAAGTATCCAACCATATTGGCTTGACGTGCAGCATAATTAATTAATGTATCTCTATCATAGTTGCCTTGTGATGTGAAGGCAGATTTCGATACAATTTTATCTTCATGATTTTGTTCTTCTTTTGGTTGATAGACAACTTCTATACTGTCAATCTTTTGATCCATAATCTCACTTCTTTCAATGACTGTATTTTACCACAACTATTTTTTTCTGTCTAATTGATATGATTCAATCGCTTCAATATACGTTCTTTTGATAATATTTGTAATAACTCATAAATATCTGGTGTTTCTAAACTACAAAATAAGTAGACACGAATCATTTCACAAAAATCTCCAACATGTCCAATATATTCTCCTGGTTTTTGCAAATATTCTTTTACTGTTTTCGCATAATCGTACTGAGAGATAAACTCTTTTAATTTCTCATACCAAATATCTTTGGTATCATTTTCATCATATACTTTTTCAAAATAATGCTGGACAAGTTTTTTGTCATAGCTTTCTTTGATTTCTGCACGTTTTATTGTATCATCTTCATAATAATAAGTATCATACATATACCAAGTATGCTTTTTAATATCTTGATAAGTTGCAAAATCTTTTCGTGGCTTTTTTCCAGTTCTCTCTACATTTAAAACACGCAATGTATATTCTTTTTCTCGTGTTATCATTTTATAGAAAAAGTTATCATGTGTTTGATAAAATGGAAGTATTTCTTCATATAATTGTTCAGCACTCAAACGACTCAAATATGTTTTAGAAAGAAATTGTAATTTTGTTAAATCAAATAAACTACCACCAACACTCATTTTATTCCACGTAAAAGAAAAATTAGAAATGCGTGCTTGTCTATCACTAAGATAATAGTCTTCAAAAGAAGTATTTAATAAAGTAGCAAGATAAATCTTAATTGCGTTTGTTGGAATTCCCTCTTCCTGATAGAAAGACATGGAACATTCTTTATCATATCTCTTCGATAACTTACGAATTCTGGTTCCTTCTTTTTTCGTCAGTGGTGCGATATGTGCGTATTTTGGTGCTTTTACTCCTAATAAACGAAATAATTGAAGATGAACTGGAACACTAGATAACCATTCATCCCCTCTTACAACATGTGTTGTTCCCATTAAATAATCATCTACGACATGAGCAAAATGATAAGTAGGAAGTCCATCTTGTTTTAAAAGAACAATATCCATATCATTAGAAGGTAATTCTATTTTCCCTTTAATACAATCTTTAAAAGTAAACTTATCTTCAAATTTTCCATTTGATTTTAGACGAATGACATATGGATCTTTTTGTTCTAAATGTTTTTTTATTTCTTCATATGTTAAATTACGAGCAGTCGCATATACACCATAATATCCAAGTCGTTGTTTTTGTTGTTCTTGTTTTTCTCTTAAATCATCTAACTCTTCTTTTGTTTCGAAGGCCGGATATGCATATCCTCTCTTCATCAAATCATAGACAAAAGCCTCGTATATCTCTTTTCGTTCAGATTGAATATAAGGACCATAAGCCCCACCAATTCCTGGACCTTCATCAAAAGAAATATCTTCTTTTTTTAAATCAGAAATAATTTGTTCTACACCATGTTCTACTTCCCTTTTTTGATCCGTATCTTCAATTCTCAAATAAAAGATACCATCTGTTTGATTTGCAAATACATAAGAAACAAAACTGGCATATAAACTTCCCATATGAATAAAACCAGTTGGACTTGGAGCAAAACGAGTTACCATTGCCTTTTCTTTTAAAACTCTTTTCGGATATTTTTCTTCATAATACTCTCTCGTGTATTTTAAATGAGGAAATAGTAAATCTGCTAGTGCTTGATAATCCATGAAAACACTCCTTTACAAAAAAAGCAACATATTGTTGCGAAATACTTATTTGGCTGCCCCAGTTAGATTCGAACTAACGAAATGTCGGAGTCAGAGTCCGATGCCTTACCGCTTGGCTATGGGGCAATCACAAATACATTATACCACGAATTCATGGCTGTGAAAAGAAAATATTCGCGAAATTGTAATTATTCTGTGATAATGTCATAGTATAATTAACTTTTGAAAATGTCATAGTACTAAGATATAATATTACCTCATTGGAGGTAATAAAATGAAAGGAAGTTATTATACTATTATGGAATTAAA
>CALVQD010000095.1 GCA_944355255.1 uncultured Bacilli bacterium | reverse complement strand
TCACACTTGCTGATACAAGAAATGTCATTATAAATAGTACATGGAATTTATGGATGATAGTACTTACTATGTTATTATCACTTATTTTCTTTGTTTTATCTTTGCAATGTTATCGTAAAAAAGATTTCATTTAGATGAGGTGATTTTATGGAACAAACATCATTATTTGAAGAACCTTGGAACGAACCTTTAGCATCCCGTATGCGTCCTAGGGATTTAAGTGAATTTGTAGGACAAACACATCTTTTAGGAGAAAATAAAATACTGCGCAAAATCATTGAAAGTGATCATGTCCCATCAATGATCTTTTGGGGACCTCCAGGTGTTGGGAAAACAACATTAGCGCGTATCATTGCCCATGTTACAAAATCAGAATTTATTAACTTTTCAGCAGTTACATCTGGTATTAAAGAAATTAAAAAAGTAATGGAAGATGCAGAAAACAATAAAAAGTTAGGTGTCACAACCATCGTCTTTGTCGATGAAATTCATCGTTTTAATAAAGCCCAACAAGATGCCTTTTTACCATTTGTCGAAAAAGGAGCAATTGTATTAATTGGAGCAACGACAGAAAATCCTTCTTTTGAAGTAAATAACGCCTTACTTTCTAGATGTCGTGTTTTTGTTCTAAAAGAATTATCCAGTGATGATATTTTAAAATTATTACAAAGAGCTTTACATGATGAAAGAGGATTTGGCAATGTCAAAATTGATATTTCCGACGATGATTTAAAAATGATTGCCGAATTTTCTAATGGAGATGCGAGAAGTGCTTTATCTAGTTTGGATATGTTAGTCATAAATGGAGATATGGATGCCGAGGGAACGATCTATATTTCTAAAGATACGATCGAGGAATGCTTTACTAAAAAGATATTGTTGTATGATAAAAATGGAGAAGAGCATTACAACATCATTTCCGCACTCCATAAATCGATGCGTAATAGTGATCCTGATGCTGCAGTTTACTGGTTATCACGTATGCTAGAAGCCGGAGAAGATCCGATTTATATCGCTAGAAGAATTACTAGATTTGCTTCTGAAGACATTGGACTCGCTGATACGAATGCTTTAAATGTCGCAATTAATGTCTATCATGCTTGTCATTTTATCGGTATGCCAGAATGTAATGTCCATTTAACAGAAGCCGTGATTTATATGTCTTTAGCACCTAAATCAAATGCTTGTGATATAGCTTACAGACTTGCTAGTAAAGACGCTAGAGAAACGTTAGCAGAGCCAGTACCACTTGTCATCAGAAATGCTCCTACGAAACTGATGAAAGAACTAAATTATGGCAAAGGGTATCAATTTGCCCATGATTATGATAATAAACTAACGACAATGGAATGTCTTCCCCCATCTTTGATTGGAAAAACATATTACTATCCAGGAAAATATGGTAGTGAAATCAAATTAAAACAGAGATTAGAAAAACTAAAAGGATGGAAAAGAGTTCATAGAGAAATAGAGCAGGAAGAAAGTAAAAAAACACATATTGTGGAATGATGAATGGTTGTTATTTGAGAATTGATTATATAGAAAAGAGGAATGAGAATGAAAAAAATAATACAAGTAGATAATGTTATAAAAAAATATAAACATTTTCAATTAGGACCTATTACAACACAAATTACAGAAGGAAAAATAATTGGTATTACTGGTTATCATGGTTCTGGAAAAACCGCATTTCTTCATATTTTATTAGGACTGTCTAAATTAAATTCTGGTAATATAAAGTGTGAAACAAATCATATGGGAGTAGTTTTGGAAGATACTTTTTTTCCTTCTGTTTATAATGCGAATGATATTCATTTTATCATGGAAGGTATTTATACGACATGGGATGCTTCTTTATTTTTTCAAATGTTAGAAAAACATCGTATCGCAATCGATACTCCAATCGAAAAAATGACTCTTTCAATGCAAAGAAAACTACAAATCATTACTGCAATATCTCATCATCCCGATATTCTCATACTAGATGATGTAACACATAAATTAGACCCCATTACTAAAAAAGAAATCATTCACTTACTCCGTGAATTCATTAAGTCTCATGCTCATACTGTTTTATATTCGACAAGAACTGTTTCCGATTTACATCAAATAGCAGATGAAATTATTTTTTTAGATCATGGAATGATTATATTCCAAGGTCAAGAACAAGAAATATTAAAAACATATGCTGTTTTAAGGTGTCATGAACAAGAACTTTCTGCTGTTTCTAAAGAAGATTACCGTTATTTTTCAAAACATAAGCATCAATATAAATTGTTAGTTAAAGATATGAATCATATGAAAAAGAAATATCCTCAATTTAATATTACATCAATTACATTAGATGAATTTATGACATTTATAGGAAGGGGAGAACATGTATGAAAGGACTTTTTCGTAAAGAATTATTATTTTATAAAACATATTGGCTTTATTTTTTAATTGTTTTTATCCTTGTATTATTGATTTCAGGGTTTCATGAGGGAAGTGTCATTTTGCCCTTTGTTTGGCTTACCATGATATCTTTCCTATCACTTCTTTTTAGTCAATATAGTAATTGGAATAGTTATGCGATTACATGTTCTATATCGAGAAAGAAAATAGTCCAATCAAGATATCTTACTGGTCTTCTTTGCTTTCTTATTTCAATTGCACTTAGTTTATTACTGTTGGGATTATATTATTTGTTTATAAGTGGATTTCATGTTCAAGATGCATTTGCTTATTTATCATTTAGTATTTTTATCACTACCATCTATCATTTTGTATTATATCCTATTTTTTATTTAAAAAATAAAATTATTACAACTACTTTTTTTGGAATATATGCTTTTCTTATGGGAGTGTTAGTTGTTTTAAATCCTCAGAAGATTATTTTTACAATGAAACCTTTTCAAGTTATCGTCAATCTTGTTCAGAAAGTAGGCTATCCATATTTATATGGGTTTATGATTGTAATATGTACTTGTTCTTATATCATATCTCAGATTATATTTAAAAAGAAAGATTTGTAACTTTCTTTTTTATTTTATTGACAACTGTCATATACTGTTATATACTATGTATAACAGTTGAGGTGATATCATGAAATTAGTGATCAGCAACAGTAGTTCTGTTCCTATTTATGAGCAAATAAAAAATGCTATAATCGAACAGAT
>CALVQD010000094.1 GCA_944355255.1 uncultured Bacilli bacterium | reverse complement strand
GTGATAATCCATATAAAGCATGGGTAAATATTCAATATGGATGTGATAAATTCTGTACTTATTGTATTGTTCCTTATACAAGAGGAAAACAAAGAAGTAGAGAAAAAGAATATATTATCGATGAAGTCAAACAATTAGTTGCAGATGGATACTTAGAAGTTACTTTATTAGGACAAAATGTTAATGCTTATGGAAAAGACTTATACGATGATTATACGATGGCAAACTTATTAGAAGATGTCTCTAAGACAGGTATCAAACGTCTTCGTTTTATTACAAGTCATCCATGGGATTTTACTGATGAAATGATCGATGTGATTGCTAAGTACGATAATATTATGCCATATATTCATCTACCACTACAAAGTGGAAGTGATCGTATCTTAAAATTAATGGGCCGTCGTTATACAAAAGAATCTTACTTAGAACTATATCATAAACTAAAAGAAAGAATTCCAAATTGTTCGATTACTACAGATATCATTGTTGGATTCCCAGGAGAAACAGAAGAAGACTTCAAAGATACATTAGAAGTTGTAAAAGAATGTAAGTATGATTCCGCATATACATTTATTTTTTCTCCTCGTATTGGAACACCTGCAGCGAAAATGAAAGACGATACGCCATTAGAAATAAAAGAAAAAAGATTATATGAATTAAATGAATTAGTCAATCAATATGCCAAAGAAGCCAATGAGAGATATGTTGGAAAGACGGTTCCTGTTTTAATTGAAGGAATTAGTGGTAACAACAAAAACATGGTTATGGGATATACAGATACTCAAAAACTAGTCAATGTAAATGCTAGTAGAGAAACAATTGGAAGTATTGTTTCAGTTAAAATTACAGAAGCTAGAACTTGGAGCTTAAATGGAGATTTAGAAAAATAAAAGCACTGAAATGAACTAGTCAAGAAAAGCAGACAGTAAAAGAACACTAATTCTTCTTTAATCCATTCGTTCCATACTAAATTATTAAATTTTCATGTTCTTCATCAGGTTTCTTCCATTGATAATGTTTTCCATTAGATCTTATTCCTTCATATATACAACATAAGTGAACATGATTGTCAGACCAAACTATTCCATAATGTAATCTGACATAAGCATTTATCCATCTGTATATTATTTTGTCGGATAAATTATATTTTTTAGTCAATTTTGTTGCACTTTTCCCATTTAAATATTCTTTAATAATTTTTTCTTTTTCTTCTGGTAGTCCCATAATCTTATCTCCTTTATTAAATTTTAACATACAAAAAGTAGACTAGTGTTTTTTTACTGTCTACTTTTATAATATCACTTCAATTTGGTGATTTTTTATCTGGCTGCAAAATATCCTGCTGTTAATACTGCTGAAAAAATGAAAAAAATAACGATAATGATCAAAAGACAGAAATAAGATCTTGCAAAGTTTTTTAGATTGATATTAGAAGTTCCACCTAGTGCAAATATAATCAACAATAGCCATCCAATAATTGGAATCATGAATAAAATTTCATATCCGAAATATCCCCACATGGAAATTGGTTTGTATTCTGGTGGAATATTATAATGTCCACTTTCCATTACATTTGCTTTCTTTTTTACTTGATGCCCACAATTAAGACATACATCAGCACCATCGTTTAATTTCTTACCACAATTTTCACAATACATAAAAACACTCCTCTCGCGATAAAATATTATCTAATTTGATTATAACACTCAAATATTTTATTGTAAATAGTCTAAAACATCTGATATAATGTGTATGGTGATACTATGAAGAAAATAGGATTATTACTGTTGCTTCCACTATTATTCACTGCTTGTGGGACAAGCCCTAAACAAATTGTAAACGAAGCAATTGAAAAATTAGAATTAGTCGATAATTATCGTGAAACACTCACAGCTAAGGAATCAGTAGAAGTCTTAAATAAAGTGAATAAAAGAACAGTTGTAATGGAAAAAGAAAAAGATTTAGGAAGTCAGAATTATAAACTAAATACAAAAGTAACAAAGAATCAAGAAGTATTAGAAGAGGAAACATCTTATTACGATGACAAAAATCATATCATGTATACACAAGATCGTATTACAAATGAATGGCAAAAAGAAAATATCCAAGTACAAGATATTTTAAATTATTCTATTTTAACTGCAGATGATGTAGAAGTAGAAGAGGTAGAAAGTGATAAAACAGGAGAGCGAAAATATAAAATAGAATTGTCAAAAGAAGACATGAAACGATTATTTTATCGTAAAACAAATGATGAATATATTAGTATGATCATTGCAGATTCGGGAATAGTTTATTTATATGTCAATGTAAATACTAGGTATCTTACTCGAGTTGAAATTGATTTAACCAATATTATTGACATGCAAGATCCAGATTCTACTTGTAATCAATTAAAACTGGAATTTGAATATTCAGAATATAATAATTTAGATCCAATTGAAATTCCAGACTATGTTACAAAAACAGCACAATAACTATTCTGAATAGAAAATATAACTATCACGTATCAAATCAATCACTTTTATACGCAAAAAAATAACAAGGCTTTAGCCTTGTTTTTTCATAAGTGGTGTCCCAGGAGGGATTCGAACCCCCGACCGCTGCCTTAGAAGGGCATTGCTCTATCCAGCTGAGCTACTGAGACGTCTTGTTTTGCAACAAGACAATTATACTACAGGATATCTTATTAATCAAGGTTTTTTAAAACAGTTTTACAAATTTCCTCATTTCCAACTTCGAAAGAGACTTGACTTACATCGTAATTATCTTGAATTGATAGAGCAATGGTATAAATTACTTCTTCTAAGATTGGTTCATCTTCTAAATGACTCAAAATATTTTGATTAAATTGTAAAGTAAGAATATCGTCTTCTATATTGGCTGCTTCTAATTTGGTATTACTATCTAAATAACTCATTAAATTACTGTGATAAACTTGACTACTAGATAATTCATCAATGATAATTTTTACTTTTTCGCGTTCATCATTTACATACTTTGTAACTGGTACATAATATTGTTCTTGATTATATTCTTTTAGAAAATATACAATTACACTTTGGATATTATCTGTATTTGTAATATCAAATGTTTTATTAATTCCAAAATTACGATCTAATGTGGCAGGAATATATGTCTTTGATTTTGGCAAATAGGTAAGTGTATCTCCATCTACATAGATAATCACTTGTTTTACATTTTGATTACTAGTTGCAGTAAAGACAATGGCTTCGATTACTTTTTCTTCCATGTCTTGCTTGACATCTAATAATTCACTAGAAAAATTAATCTTATAAACCCCATCTTCAAAAGAACTACTGATGATTTTTGTGTCACTTGGAATCACGGCTTGAAATCCATTTGGAACTTTACTTTCATTGACTCCATCTTTTATTAATACAGAAATCGCATCAGTTACTTGACGATTGATATCATTTTCGTCTATGACATCACTGACATATTCTGTTTTTCCTAGCATACCATCTTGATCCATTAAAAAAACGGTTTTTAAGTTTTCGTTTTGATTGACGTAATTAACTTCTTGTTCAATATCTTTTAAAGTATAAATCGTATCTTTGGGAATCATATAAATTAAAAATAGGGCAAATAGACATAGACTACTGACAATAATTTTTTTGGTAATCATCTTTTTTAACATAGGCCACCTCTAATAGAAATATATGAAAAAAATCGCGATTTCATGCGATTTTTTAAACAGTTATTTCGCCAAGCTTTAATAGTTCAACAATAGCACTTGCTCTCCCTTTTACTCCTAATTTCTGCATCACATTAGAAATATGATTGCGGACTGTTTTTTCGCTAATCCCCAATTTGTTTGCGATATCTTGTGTTGAATTATTTTGAATTAAAAGGTCAAATACTTCTTTTTCTCGTTTGGTTAGAATACTCTTTTTCATAATACCTCACTTCCATACTTGGGGTGGAAATTATTTCTTCATAGTATTTTATGTAAGAAAAAGAAAACAGTGCATGGCATTTGACAAAAAAGATGAGAGAAAAAAATAAAAGACAAAATGTCTTTTATTTTTGATATTTTACAGAGATATACATTTTCTCATCAAAGTTTGATTGAACACTACGCATAATGTTATTGGCTGTTTTTTTGTCTAATTCTTCAGTATTTACAACAACCCGAATTTGATCTCCATCGATTTTTACAAAACTATCTAATTTAAATTCATCTTTGATCTTTTTTTCTAGCGTCTCTTCTTTTCCTCTTACAGAGTTTAATTCTTTCATTCTCTCAAAGGCATCATTTTTTTCTTCACTTGTCGCATCTTTACTAGTAAGAACTGCTTTTAATTCATCCATTTCTTGTACCATTTCATCATTCGCTTCCACACGAAGAGATGTTAGTAAATCACTTTCGTTGACTGTTACTTGTGTCTCTTCTTCTTCTGTTGTTTCCTCTTTTTCTGATTGATTATTATAGTTTTCTTTTGTTGAAAGAAGTAGTTCACTTGGCATTGTGATATAGTAAATACTTAATACTAAAATTAAACTGAATAGTGTTAAAAACCAAATACTTTTTTTATTAATCATTTTATCCCTCCTGGACTTTACTAATACACCATATGTTGTACAATGAAAAATAGAACAAAAAAACATAAAATTCTTATTAGCACTCTTTCTTGACAATTGCTAAAAAAGGTGTTATAACGTTTATGTAAGAAAGATGGAGATGATATTATGAAGAAAAAAGCATTTAAATCAGAATCAAAGCGATTACTTGATTTAATGATTAATTCAATTTATACCAATAAAGATATATTTTTAAGAGAGTTGATTTCGAATGCCAGTGATGCGATGGATAAACTTACTTATCGTGCGCTTACGGATAAGAATATCAAAATCGATAAAGACAAGTTAGAAATTCATATCGATTACGATAAGGAAAAGAGATTACTTACTATTGAAGATTCTGGAATTGGAATGACAGAAGCAGAGTTAGACAAGAATCTAGGTACCATTGCTCAAAGCGGTTCTTTAAAATTTAAAGAAAATTTATCAAAAGAAGATAAAATTGATATTATTGGACAGTTTGGTGTTGGTTTCTATTCTGCATTTATGGTTAGTGATAAGATCGAAGTAGAAACAAAATCAATTGATAGTGAAGATGCCTATCGTTGGACTTCTAGTGGAGTAGAAGGATATCAAATTGAAACTTGTGAGAAAGAAAATAATGGTACCAAAATTACACTTCATATGAAAGAAGATACCGATGATGATACATATAGTCAGTATTTAGAAGAATACGAATTAAGAGGATTAATTAAGAAATACTCCGATTATATTCGTTATCCAATTAAAATGAAAGTAACCAAACAAGTATTAAAAGATAAAGAAAAAAATGAATATGAAGATAAAGAAGAGATTGAAACAATCAATAGTATGATTCCTCTTTGGAAGAGAAATAAAAAAGATGTAACAGAAGAAGATTATAACCATTTTTACATGGATAAGTTTAATGATTTTGATAAACCATTAAAAGTGATTTCTACTTCTGTAGAGGGATTATGTTCTTATAAGGGATTATTATTTATTCCAAGTCATGCTCCATATGATTATTATACAAAAGACTATGAAAAAGGACTTAGTTTATATGCTAGTGGAGTATTGATTATGGAGAAGTGCTCTGACTTATTACCTGATTACTTTAGTTTTGTAAAAGGGGTAGTAGATACAGAAGATTTATCTTTAAATATTTCTAGAGAGATGTTACAAAAATCAAAGAGTTTAAATTTAATTGCGAAAAATATTGAATCTAAAATTCGTAAAGAATTAGAAACGATGTTAAAAGAAGATAGAGAAACTTATGAATCTTTCTTCCAGACATTTGGAATGCAGTTAAAATATGGTGTGTATGATAACTATGGTATGAATAAAGATAAATTACAAGATTTAATTATGTTCTATTCTTCTAAACGTGAAAAGTTAATTACTTTAAAAGAATACGTAGAGAAGATGAAAGAAGGACAAGATAAAATCTATTATGCAGCAGGTACTTCAGTTGAGAAAATAGATACGTTACCACAAGTAGAACAAATTAAAGAAAAAGACTATGATATTTTGTATTTAACAGATTATATTGATGAATTTGTTTTATCAGCTATTCATGAATATGACAAAAAGACATTTGTCAATATTGAAAAAGATGATTTAGATCTTGAAACAGAAGAAGAAAAAGAAAATACTAAGAAAATCAACGAAGAAAATACCGATTTATTAAAAGAGATGCAAGAAGTAATTCCAGAAGTGAAAGAAGTTCGTTTTACGAATAAATTAAAAACACATCCAGTATGTTTAACAAGTGTTGGTGATATTTCAATTGAGATGCAGAAAGTATTTGA
>CALVQD010000093.1 GCA_944355255.1 uncultured Bacilli bacterium | reverse complement strand
CTTAATCCAGCAAATAATTAAACTATTTTCAAAGAACTTATTTTTTATTTTCTCCAAATTTTTAAAATTTGGTGAACTAAAATTCTTTTTGTCATGCAATAATTTCTATTTTTATTTTTCAAACTATTCACCTAACAATTCTTTTAATTCTTCTAAAATAGATTCATTGGAAAAAGAAGACTGTTCTTTCAAATTTTTTTCACGATGAATCATGGTCTCAATGCCATATGAAATTCCTTCCTCAGTATTTTCCACAATCATTCCTTTATCATATCCAATTAATACTTCTTTGGCAGCACTTTCCGTAATTAATATATCTTTACCAAGTACTTTTGCTTCTAATAATACCATAGGATATCCCTCATAGTAAGAAGCAAGTAAAAAAGTATCTGCCTTTTTCATATATGGATAAGGATTTTCTTTTTGTCCTAACAATACAAAGGTGTCTTCTACACCATATTGTTTTATTTTTTCTCTTACTTGTTCTTGTAATGGGCCATCTCCAATTATATAAATACGATGCATGATATTTTTTTGTATTAATTGGTGATGTACGTCTACTAATCTAAGAATTGCTTTTTGTTCTGTAAAACGAGAAACTTGCAAAAAATTAGGTAGATCATTTTGGATTTCTGTTACAGAAAAAGCTTCTGCTTTTTCTTTGACTTGTTTTTCATCGATATAGTTATATATTACTTGTTTTGAAACATGATTTTCTGGAAACAACTGTTGAAACTTTTCTAAATTATCCTGTGAAACAAAAATTAGTTTTTGATATTGTTGATATGCTGTTTCACTCAACTTTTTTTTCATACTTTCTTTTTCATAAACACAGACCAAATCGTTATGAATCCATGCATATTTTTTAGCACGATCTTTTCCACTCATTAACCAAGTGATTGGGCCTTCTAAAAATGCAATTTCTATATCGTATTGATTTTTTATATGTTTTTTATAAATACGATTTCTAAGAACAGGAACCACTAACTGAAATGAAATCCATATTTTTTTCCACTTTGAATAACTATCATATGTATGCGGATAAAGTGATTGAAAATGGATTTTATCACTTAATTGTTTTTCAAATTCGCCATCCCCATAAAGTGCAAATACAGTAATTTCATAATCGTTTTGAAATTGATTGGCAATATCAATTAATACTCTTTCTGCACCCCCAGGTCTTAAACTCGTAATTCCAAATACAATTTTTTTCATGCCATCAACTCTCTTCTTTTTTCATCTAACAATAAATATAAAATGACAATAATTACCATACATGATACATGGAAGAATGTATATCCTGCCATCATAGATAATCCAAGTGTTAGGAATGCTCCAAACAAATAGAATGCATAAGTAGGTGTAATTTCCTTCCAATAACGGAAAAAAGTAATCGTTGCAGTGATAATAATCCACATGTAAACACCCATATATAGAATAAAGCCAAAGATACCAAAATTATATAATATTGCCGGAACTTCCATTTCTAAAGTCATTTCACTATAGTTTGCAAGATATCCATTTCCAAATAGAATACGAATTGGACTATGTTGTTCTTTTACTAAATAAGTATGATATAAAAGTTGTTGTACTCTACGATTAGAATTACTTAAATTCCACTTATTTGCAGTTTCATACATATCCAATAGAGCTTGTTGTTGTGCATGATCCATATAATGTTCATCCATCAGTCCATCTTTTATTTGATGTACGTAATCAAGGGCATCTCCAGTAATATGAGATTCTTCTTTCGTAATCTCATCGACAACTTGATTGCTTTCTTCCTCTAAGTGTTTTTGACGATCGAAAGTACTAGAACCAAATAATAAGATTGCCGCAATGACTCCTGTGATACATACAAGAGAAATACCAATCACTTTTTTAGAGAGTCGTTTTCTTTTTTTCTGAAATAAAAATACACAACATAAAAAAGCAATGATAACAAGAGGAAAACCAAATAGACCAACTCTCGTTCCTAATAAACACATTAAATAAATACCAGTGAGAATGACTAATAAAATTTGGTGTTTTTTCTTTTCTTTCATAAATAATGGCAATACAATTACAAGACAAAGCAGTAAAATAGAGCCCACTGCATTTCCTGAAGCATTCCATCCCTTATAACCAATTCCATCAATATAAGTGTGGGAAGAAGTTCCACTTAAAATAGCAATATATAAAAGTGCGATATACCCCCACAGAAAATAAGAAACATAGCGTGGAATATCATCTAATTTTTTTTCTCTACGAAAGCGATATAAAATATAGAATATCACCATCATATAAGTATAATTTAACAAATACTGTGTCTCGTGAAAAATTGTTCCATAAGCACTGTTTGTATAATAGAAATAATAACAAGCTAAATGTCCTAATGCATAAAGAAAATATACTACAGCAAAAAGAACCATCTCTAACCGTTTCTTAGCATTATGAAGAAATAGATAAACAAATAAGATTGTAGGAATCACTAATCTTAAAAGCACAGTTGGCGAAACAGTTAAATTAGGAAACCAATTATGCAACAAAAAACTGAAAGAATCTAAAAAAGGAGATATGATTAAAAAAAGATAAAATAAGTACTCCATTTTCCAATTTTCTTTTATCTTTTTCATATGTTACCTCCAACTTTTCGGAATTCGTAGAATCAATTTCCCAAATGTATGAAATAATTTTGCAGACAAATAATAAAGAGAACGATTCATATGACGATAGTAAAAATTACGAATTCCTTTTTTCGTCTTTAAAAAATGATTTTTCTTCCAGTGTGGAAATGTCTCATTCAACAAATGATAGCCTTCATCTAAGTATTGTTTTCGTAATTTTTTATCTTCCAAACTAGAAATTCGATAAAAACTTCTTCCAAAAATATAACGAATAAATACATATTCTATTTCTGCCTCATATTTTTCTAACAAATGATGTTTTTTATAATAATCAAACACAATTTTTAAAATATCATATAATTCTCTTACTTTTACATCTTGTGTATTGGCAATTGAATCATCTCTTTGAATATAGTGATAAAGTGGTTCTTTCACATAACCAACATTTTCAGTCCAAGGTAGTAGTTCATAACAAAATACAATGTCTTCGTAGTGAAGTCCCTTGGGAAATCTTATTTTCTTTTCTTTTACTAATTCTGTTTTATATAGTTTGTTCCATGCTGGAACACGAATATCTGTAAAATAGTTATCTTCTACATTAGAATGATCAATCACTTGACGATCTGGATATTCCCAAATAAAATCACATTCTACCATGTCGTATTTTCCTTGAATTGCTTCTTGATACATCTTTTCATACATTGTTTCTTCGACATAGTCATCACTATCAACAAAAGCAATATATTCTCCTCTAACATGAGGCAAAGCATAATTTCTTGCATCAGATAATCCTCCATTTTTCTTTTTAAAAGGAATTACTCTCTGATCCATTTTTACATACTTATCAATAATTTCTTGACTATTATCCTTTGTACCATCATTAACTACTAAGATTTCAATTTCTTTTAATGTTTGATGCACTAAGCTATTTAAACAACGGTCTAAATATTTTTCGACATTATATACTGGAACAATAATACTAACCTTCATAGAATCATCCTATCTATCTTACAAGATTTTTTATATAAAAGTGCAAATGGTGTTTTACTAAATAACGTTTTATTTTTCTAATCAATGTATCACTCATTAGGTACTTCCAAACCTCTCGTTTTTTTAATTCGTTAGAAAAAGAGTGAAACGCCTCTTTAGGAAGATCTTTTCCTTTTACAAATAACGTATTTGTTAAATAACTCATCACATACTGTTTTTCATCTTCGTTTAGTGATTGTAAAGTCATAATCTGTTCTTTTAACCAGTCGTATTGACTAAGTGTATCATTTGCCTTTTTCAAAAGTTTTTCTGTGTCATTGGATGTCATAATACTATTACTACGAACCAGGTAGTAATACAAACAATCAGCAATCGAAGAAACCTTTTCGGCACATAAAACAACATATGGGGTCAAGCCATAATCTTCGTGATACATTCCTTTCGCATATTGAAAATGATGATCTAACCAAAACTGACGACGATAGGCATATGACCATGCTGTTACAAAATAAGAATCTTGAGACAATACCTGAAACGCTTGTATCCCAATTTGATTTGAAAACACAGGAGCTTTCTTCTTGATCTCATTACCATCTTCTTGTAATACAAATCCAAAGTGTATTACATCAGGTTTGTCATCAATCATAATTGTTTCTTCCATAACCTTTAAATAATCAGAAGAAACATAATCATCTCCATCCAAAAATAAAAGATAATCACCCGTTGCTTTCTGGACTCCATAATTTCTTGCATCTGATAAGCCACCATTTTTTTTCTGATAACCAATAAAACGATTATCCTCTTTCACAAATTCATCAATGATTTTTTGACTATCATCTGGACTTCCATCATTTACAACAATGACTTCAAAATTTTCATATACTTGTTCTCGTAAACTGTCTAAACAACGTCTTAAATATGGTTCTACATTATAGACAGGAATTACAATACTAAATTTCATAGCACCACCTACGATTTATCCAAATTCATTATATCAAATGTACTTACAAGACGCAAGGAATGAAAAAAAGTCACGAAATCGTGACTATTCTTGTAGTAATGATTCTAAATCCTGTTTATAACTTTCTAATTTATATTGATACTCTTCTACTTCTGATTCTAAAGTACTATTTTTTTCTTGTAATGCCGCATTTTCTTCTAATACTCGATTTAACTCATCTTGTAATTCTTGCATTGCCATATTTTCTTCTTCCTGGATTTCTTGTTCTAGGGAAGTATGATAATTATCTAATAAACGATTCATGTTTTCTTCACTCGCATAAATTGTAACATGATATTGATATAGTTCTGAATAATTATATAAATGTTTTTCTTTCAAACCGTCAATCAGAAGAGATACTGTTTTTGAAATAAATACATTTTCAGGATTCTCTTCGCGAATAAACACAAATCCAGTGCGATGTGTCGCAATATCGACATTTAAAAAATCTGGATAATAAGTCACTACAATTTTGATTTGATCACCAAGTTTATTATCCACTTTCATATCATAACAATCTAAAGAATCTATCAATAATGAGTCAGACATTGTAATTGTTTTGTCAATTCTCTTTTGTTGTTCTGTGATTGGAGCTTTGTCTGTATAAGTTGTATTCACAAATTCTAACATGATAATTCCAAAAGAAATACCCAATCCAATGAGAGAAACAATTGTTAAAATAACGGTTCTTTTCATTGGGGTTTTACGGTTCAATAAAAAGTTAAATAATAGTTCTAATATTAATACATGTAGAATGATTGCAAAAAGTATTCCCAGTAAAATACCAAAATAGAATACACCTTGGAATAATAATACAAGCATCACAATCAATCCAGCAGAAAAGAAAAATAAAGAGATTGAAAATGGAAAAACTAAGACAAAAAACACAATCAATTTCATAAAAAATATAGCTATTTTCCCCAGTGCTTCAAAAAATGCATAACTTTTTTCTGGTCTCATTTCTTTCATCACTTTTTGTGTTTGTGGTTGCTCTGTCATCTTACTATCTTTCTCTTGGTCATTTGTTACTGCTTGGAATTCATATCGATCTAGATACATCATCTTAAATAAATAAACAAGTAGTATCACATATATAATAAAGAAACTTCCATTGATTAATAACTCTACTAATCCAATTAAGAAATATGCGAAATGATTTTGTCCCAGTGTTAATATTAAACTTGTTAATTTATTACTTAAAAAAGCAAATGGAATATATCCAATCCATAATATAAGTGCGATTATAAACATGACAAAAATACATTTTATAACATTTTTCCACCCCATGGTACAAAACATATGATATGTTTTCTCAACAAGTTCTAACATACTATCAATCAAGTTATTTAATCCATTTTTCTTCTTTTCTCCAATTTTGACATCGGTAATTTCATCATTTGTCAAATCATCTAAACTACATTTAAATATTTTACACATAGCAAGTAATTTATCCATTTCAGGATAAGTTTGACCAGACTCCCATTTTGATACAGACTGTCTTGTCACATCTAATAAATCTGCAAGTTTTTCTTGCGACATTTTATTTGCTTTTCTTAAAGCTTGGAGTTTTTCACTAAAACTCATATTATCACCTCGTGTTCATTTTATAATGTAACGTCGGTTGCATACTACCAATTTTCAGTTGTTTTTTGTTACTTTTTAGTTGCGATTCTATTTTTTCGAAAGGAAAGAGTGAATTTTAACCTGAAAATTCACTCCATGGTGCTCGTTTGGGAAGAGGTAATGAAAATGTAAGAGTTTCTTTCGTTATCGGATGTTGAAATGTAATAGAATGGGAAAATAATGCGATCTGTTCTCCAGGAACTGCTTTTTTTGAATACTTTTGATCACCGTATAATGGAAAGCCATGGTGTTGAAATTGTACACGTATTTGATGAGAACGCCCCGTCTTTAGTTGTATTTTTACAAGACTCATTCCATTTCTATATTGAAGACAAGTAAAATCTAAAATTGCCTTTTTTCCACTTGGATGGACTGTTACAATATTTTTCTTAGTATCTTTTAATAAATTGTCTTCTAAGTGTCCTTGCTTTTCTATTTTTCCTAAAACTACTGCATAATATTCTTTCTGAAATTGATGACTTCTTACTTGTTCACTGAGACGGCTTGCAGCTTTAGAAGTTTTAGCAAATACCATAATTCCACCAACAGGTCTATCTAAGCGATGTACAAGCCCTAAATATACATTTCCTGGTTTTTGATACCTCTTTTTTAAATCAGCTTTTAAAATAGTTAATAAATCTAAATCATGGCTCTGATCTGCTTGTACTGGAATATTAATTGGTTTTTCTACCACAAGAACATGATTATCTTCATATACTATATTAATTTTTTGATTCATAACGACCATATATTCCACAAGGTAATACCAAATTATTTGTCACAATTGGTAAACCAACTTCTCCAGTATCAATCACACCTTCTGGGTATTGTTTTAAAATGGTAGTCTTTAAGATATTTTCTAATACGGTACTACTAATACCTGTTGTATAAGAATTAATCAATACAAACAATGGATGATCAGATAAAATTTTCATACAAGCTTCAATTAATACATAAATGTTATCTTCAAACTTCCATACTTCTCCATTTGGTCCTCTCCCATAACTAGGGGGATCCATAATAATGACATCGTATTTACGACCTCTTCTTGCTTCTCTTTCAACAAATTTTAAACAATCATCAACAATATAACGAATATGATGATTTTCTAATCCAGATAATTTCGCATTTTCTTTTGCCCACTGTACCATACCTTTTGCCGCATCGACATGAACAACTTCTTCTGCTCCTGCATAAGAACAAGCAATCGTAGCTCCACCTGTATAAGCAAATAAATTTAATACTTTAATTGGACGATTCGCATGTTTTATCTTGTCTATCATATAATCCCAATTTGTTGCTTGTTCAGGAAATAAACCTGTATGTTTAAAATTAGTAGGAGTTACTTTAAAAGATAATTCTTTATAGTGGATTACCCAATAATCAGGTAATTTCTTATAAAATTTCCATTCTCCTCCACCTTTATGACTACGATAATATCTTCCATCTACCTGATTCCATTTCTCATCTTTATCTGTCTTCCAAATTGCTTGTGGATCAGGTCTTCTCAATACAATATCGCCCCATTTTTCTAATTTTTCACCATTTCCTGCATCAATACAAGTATAATCTTTCCATTCACTACTAACTCTCATATCATCCCTGCACTTTCTGAAATTGCTTTTGTAATGCTTCTAAGTTTTCTTTCATTGTCATTACTGCAGTTTCTCCTTTTAATGTATCTGGAATTTCGGTCAGAAGAGAAAACTCTTCCAACATTTCTTTTTGTACTTCTTTTACCGTACGATGCATTAAACTTTCTTTTAATTTTTCCATATCATGCATCATAAATAAAAAATAACTTGCACAAATAAATTCTAATCTCTCTTGCTTTGTAATTTGATCCATCAATTCATAAGATTTATCAATCATATCAGAAAGTACCTTCTCTTTTAATATCGCACTATCTTTATCTTCTTCATGAATCAAATACTCTTTTAATTCTACTAAAATACTTTCATTTTCTTCCATATTTTACTCCTTTACAATATGTTTTATTTTTCTTTTGGTTGTAACTAGTCGCTTCATTTGATCTTCCATTCCCTTTTCTACAATATCATTTAATAACATATCTCCACGGTAATGGTGCGCTATCCAATCATAATAGATTTCCACTTCATTTTTTAAATCATCTGCTGAAAAGGGTTGTTGCGAAGGCATCGAAAAGCGAACAAAATCATGATGACACATTCCAAATAGATAAGAACGTCTTTCATTTTGGGGCAATTGTTTCTTTTTTATTTCAAAAGAAATATTATCATAAAAACAATCATGAGGCAATTCCGGATAATAATGAAGTAAAAAAGATAAATCATCAAATATTTGTTTTTGATAAAATTGATACTCAGGATAAGCCCCTAACATCTCTTCTACCATAAATTCTATATATAACTCTTTCGCATGACTACAATAATATTCCATTACAGTAGGAGTCTCTAACTTTTCCGAAACAACTAAATCATGATTTATTTTCATCAACTGATAAGCTTCTGAATAACTTTCAGAAGTCAATTGTTCTTCATGTTCAAACCATAAATTTTCACTACTTAAAATACCATAAATTGCTTCAAAGTAAGTATGTCGACTCGCATAAGGATCATTAGTAATCGTTTCTAAAAAATACTTTTTTAACACTTCTAACCACTCTGATTGATAATCATCATGTGCTCTTATAACATAATGTTTCTGTAGCCATTTCCAATCATCATATAATTCATTTTTTCTCTCTTTTGAGAAAGAATAGCCTAATTGTTCTAGTTCGTTAAAAAATGCTCGTTTCATAAAACCTCCGTCAAAATCACTTCTGTTAGTTTTTTCTTACTAACAAATTGATTTAAATACCCCTTTAACTTTCTCATATCGATCTGTTCTGGATGACGATGGTAATAATTTCTAATCTCTTGATAATACTCTGGATCTAATTTTTTACGATAACGGACCAGTTCAATTAACATTCTCTCTTTATCATAAATTGGAATCCAAGTATTATTCACTTGTATTTTCGTAAGCCCAATTTCATAAATTGCCGCATCCATAAAATACTGTTTGATCTGATCATCGACAATTCGCCATGCAGGCTTTCTTGTGACAACTACATATTTCTCAGGTCTTTTACTCGTCATTCCGTGATAAAAGAATGCACTTTCCAATGTAAAAATCACATTTGGATGTTTCACTAAAAAAGTAGATAATTCTGTCACATTACGACGATTTGAATAAACTCCTTTTTCAATCTTAAACATAATTCTCTGATCTACTAATCTTTCAATATCCTTATGAGCATAACCCTTTTTTTTCAAATCAGAATATTTATAAAGCATACCACCCCTCCTTTACACTTTTATTATAACATAATTTAAAAATAAGTATAGGTTTAGTCTAAAAGAAATTTCGACAAAATATTCATTATATGTTATAATGGACCAGTATTTATGGGAGGACATATGGCAAATTATAAAAATAACAACCAATTTTATTTTGAAGTAAAAAATAAAATACCAGGAAAACTAGGACGTACAGGGATTATTCATACTCCACATGGTGATATTGAGACACCAGCATTTATTGCCGTTGGAACAAGAGGTGAAGTACGTTTTGTATCGATGAATGAACTAAAAGAAATACAAGCACAAGCGATGTTAAGTAATGGTTATCATCTTCGTAATGAATGTGAAAATATCAAAGAACATGGGGGACTTGCAACTTGGTCTGGATGGAATGGTCCTACAGTTACTGATTCTGGCGGATTTCAAGTAATGTCTTTAGGATCAGGACTTGGAAAAGTAGTTAGTATGGACCGTGAACAAGAAGTAATCAATACCGACCCAAAAGATAGATTAGCTCGTGTTACAGAAGATGGTGTTTATTTCTATGACCCAATTTTAAAAAAAGATGATTTTATTGGACCAGAAGAATCTATGAGAATTCAATGTAATATTGGTGCTGATATTCATATGGCATTTGATGAATTAACTTCTCTTGCAGATAGCTATGAATATAATGTAGAGGCATTAAAAAGAACCGAACGATGGGCCAAAAGAAGTCTTATAGAACATAAAAAACATTGTGATGATTTAGGATATCATCAAGCATTATATGGTGTATTACAAGGTGGTAGATGGGAAGATTTAAGAAGATCTACAGCCAAACATTTATCTAAAATGGATTTTGATGGGTATGGGCTAGGAGGAGCCTTCTTAAAAGAAGACCTAGGAGAAATATTAAGATGGTGTTGTGAAGAACTACCGGAAAATAAACCTCGTCACTTATTGGGGTTATCTAGACCGGATGATATTTTAATTGGTGCCGAAATGGGGGCAGATACATTCGACTGTGTTGCTCCAACAAGAGAAGCTAGACATGGAAGAATCTATACAAAATATGGAAATATTAGATTAGCAAAATATAAAGATAGTCTAGAAGTATTAGATGAACATTGTGATTGTCCTACTTGTAAAAGTGGTATAACAAGAAAAGAATTATGTCATTTATATAAATCACAAGATCCAGAAGAGAGAAGAAAATACTATAAACTAGCATCTATTCACAATTTACGATTCATATTGAGATTAACAGAAGAAATTAGAGATGCGATTAATAACAATTGTTTTGAAGAATATAAAAATAACTTTTTAAAAGATTATTATCATACAAACAAAAAATAAGTATATATCCATTCGATATATACTTTTTTCTTAGAAAAAAACTCCAATAAGAGTTTTTTAACGTTTACTAAATTGTGGTGCACGACGTGCAGCTTTTAATCCTGGTTTCTTTCTTTCTTTTACTCTTGCATCACGAGTAATAAATCCAGCTTTCTTTAAAATAGCACGGTAACTTGTTTCACTACCTTCATTTGCTTTATCGTATTCCAGTAAAGCACGAGCAATTCCTAAACGGATTGCACCAGCTTGACCATTGAATCCCCCACCATTTACTTTTGCTTCTACATCAAATGTTTCTTCTGTACTTGTTGCAACAAGAGGTTGTTTTAAATCCATAACGTTTGTTTCATATGGGAAAAATTCTCTAACATCAACACCATTTACTGTAATATTTCCTTTTCCAGGTTTTAATACAACTTGTGCGATTGAAGATTTTCTTCTCCCTGTACCAATAAATTTCTTATCTTTTGCCATTTAAAACCCTCCTATTTACTTTCCTTTAGTTCTACTGGTTTTTGTGCTTGATGTGGATGTTCACTACCAGCATATACAAATAATTTCTTATACATTTGACGTCCTAATCTTCCTTTTGGAAGCATTCCTTTTACTGCTCTTTCTACCATTTCTTCTGGATAATTTTCTTTCATTGTACGAGCAGTTCTTTCTCTTAATCCTCCTGGATAACCACTGTGGTTATAATAAACTTTTGCATCTAATTTATTTCCAGTAAGATTTACTTTTGATGCATTAATTACAATTACATAATCTCCACAATCAACATGTGGTGTAAACGTTGGTTTGTGTTTACCACGTAAAATAGTAGCAGCCTTTGCAGCAAGACGACCTAAAGTCATATCTGTTGCATCAATTACATACCAATTACGAGATACTTCTTCTTTTTTTTGCATGTAAGTATTTTTCATAATTATCTTTTCCCTTTCCAAATTTTTATTGTCTCATAAGCTGTCCCACGGCTTATGAATGGGATATAAAATGTACCAATTAAAATTTTACTAAAAAAGGTAGTGAATGTCAACAAAAATATGAGATTTTCGCTTGAAAATGAAAGAATAATTCAAACATATCCTATCATTTTAGTCTTTACTTTTCTAAAACACCTTTCTATAATGAAAATAGGAGGTATTTCAATATGAATTGTCCAAATTGTCATCATCAACTTGCCAAAGAAAAAAATCAATATCACTGTTTACGTTGTGGCTATATTTCAACTGGTCATTATTTAGAGAAAGGTTTATCCGAACGACAGGAAACAATATTAGAAAATGCATTAGATTCTCATTTTTATAAATTACTATATAATACCAATTTTTATATTCCTTTTCTAATTGGTCCACTTTATTTTGGTTATTATCAATTATTATTGTTAGGAATCATTCTTGAAAATATAGAAATCGGTCTCTTTTTACTAATCTCTATGAAACTATCTTTTTCTACTGCAATTCTTATCATTCTATTTATCCACATCCTCTATTCAATTTATGCGAATCAAATTTGTATTTTCCTGTGGAAAAAGAAATTAAAGAAAAATCCACAATTAAAACTGCAGACTTCTATCATCAATCCAGTTTTCATCATTCTTTCTGTTATTATCATTGCGATAAGTATTTTTCTATTATATCAAGCCAATATCATTCCTCATGGTCTCATTTAAAACTAAGACTCATATTCTCTATAGCTAATATGTTCTAAACTATCATCAATAATTTTATGTTCCATCACCTTATTTTTAATTGGACGTGCTAAGATAGGATATTGATCTAATTCATGAACTGGAATCCATACAAATTCGCTATTTCCATCAAGCGATTTAAAATGATTTGAAATAGACAATTCATCAAACTGAGTCAAAAAATAAAAACCAATTTCATGATACTTTGTTTTTGGTGATTTCAAAAACATTTCCACAATATACTTTAATTTTAAATCAACACGAATATTTAACTCTTCATGTAATTCTCTTTCTATCGCTTCCTGACTATCCTCATGAACATCAATTCTTCCACCAGGAAACATGTACATCTTATTGTTTTGCTTTTCTAACAGTATTTTACTCCTATCTTGATTATAAATAATAGCTCCAACTCGTACTCCAAATCTCATTCCTTCTTCTTGTATTGTTAGCATCATAATATCACCTCTTTTTTTAATTACAAACTAGACACATGCAAGAAATATACATAAAAAAGTTATTTTAACTAGAAAATAACTTTTTATTTACAAAAAACACATAAAAATACGTAGTATCTATTTCTAAATACTTGATGTTTTTTTCTAATAGAAAACATCTTTCAAATATAAACCTTCTGGATTGGCAGTAAATCCAGCTTCTCTTCTATCTTTCGCATCTAATATTGCGATGATATCTTCACTTTTCTTTTTCCCTTCACCTATTTCAATCAATGTTCCAACAATATTGCGAACCATATATCTTAAAAAACCTGTTCCAAGAAAACTAATTGTAATTTTATTTACATTTTTTGAATCCCTTACAATACTTGTTTGAACAATACGGCGAACATAATCTTCGTGTTCATCATCTGCTTTTGTAAATGATTTAAAATCATGTTCTCCCTCTAAATACTTTAATGCTCTTTCCATTTCAACAACATCTAGACGTTTATTGTATTGAAAAACATAATTTCTTTCAATCGGATCATATTCCCCCAAATTCATGCGATAAATATATTCTTTTGCTTTTACATGATATCTTGCATGAAATGTATCTGGTACAGGAACGATTTCTTTCACATAAATATCTCCAGGTAATAGCGAATTCATAGAATGTTTTAATTTATCACAATCTATTCTATCCGGAAGATCAAAATGGGCTTTTTGATTTAAAGCATGTACATGAGCATCTGTTCTTCCACTGGCATGTATTTCTACCTTTTTCTCTCCATTTACTTTTCCTAATACCTTCTCCACTTCAGCTTGAATTGTTTTTCCTCTCGGTTGTTTTTGATACCCTTTATAATTTGTTCCATCATAGGAAAAAGTCATTAAATATCTCACAATATCGTCTCCTTTAATACTACTAATATAAATACACATAATATAGCGAATAGAAATAACCCGTCATAATATGTAAATTGTACTTTTTGAAAATATGTATGATGAGCATTCGGTGCATACAACCTAGTCTCCATCATATAGAATAATTGATCCATTTTGAAAATCATTTTATGGAAAGCATTTTTGAATAATAACTTATATTGTCGAATCATATGTGTATGATTGGAAAAACCTCCACGACTTTTCATTAATTGTTTTTCTCGATATAATTCATCTGAAAACATTGGAATCAATTGTAATCCTAAAAAAACAGTAAAAGCAATGGATCTTGTATTGAGATAAAAACGTTCTAATGGTTTTAATATACTTTCTAATCCATATAATAACTCACGATATGATGTCGTCATAACAAATATGAATATCAATGTCACAAAAAATACAATTCTTAGAACCATTATAACACTATTTAAGGGGTTTATGCCACATAATAGATAAATTACATATAAAACTATGTAAAACCATTTCCATTGCCATAACAAACGTAAATAGGTAGATAGAGGAATATTAGATAAAAATATAAGAAATACCATAACTAATAAATAAAAGAATAAGGAAAGAAAACTTCTCACAAAAAAGAGTGATAAAAATAAAATAATAATTGCAAGCATTTTAGAAATCACATGACGACGATTTAAAAAAGAATGTGAGGCATACATATCTCTTAAAATGTCATTTAACATAACGATACACATCCTTTATTAAATCATTCATTTCATCGCGATATCCCATCTTTATTTTTGTTTTTTTATAAACTAAATTTGAAAACGCAATCATCTGTGGTACTCTTACTTGAATTTTCTTTAATTGTTCTTCTTGAGAAAAGACGTCATACTTATTCCCCTCTAAAAAAATACTTCCTTGTTCAAGTACACAAATTTGATCACAGACAGCATGGATAAATTCTACATCGTGACCAGCAATAATAATTAATTTATGGTAGTTATTTTTAAGTCGTTTTATGAGTCGAATAAAGTCTTTTTTATCTTGTGGAGATAATCCCAAAGTTGGTTCATCTAACAATAATATTTTTGGATTATATACCAAAATACTAGCAATTCCTAGTTTTCTTTTTTCTCCATGACTTAATGAGTCAATTTTTCTTTTCAAATAATTCTCATTTAAACCTACCATCATAAGTACTTCTTTTATTCTTTTATCTATTTCTTTTATACGATAAGAAAATGCTTCTAATGTATATTTTAATTCTTCTTCTACTGTAATTCCAATAAACTGATGGTTTAAGTTTTGACGAAGATAACCAATATTTCTCTGTTTTGCTTTTGTTGTCTTTATTTGAATCAAACCACTGCTTGGTACTTTCATATCGGCAAGAAGTTCTAATAATGTCGTTTTACCACTGCCACTTGTACCTATTACACCATAAATGTATTTACTTTGAAATGTATATGTAACATCTAAAATATCATCATGATACTCACTAAATGGATTATGGTAAGTTACATTCTTACATATTATTTCCATAAATGTGACACCATCCTATTCATGTGATAAATTGGCTTTTCAACAAGCCCATAGTAAGATAATTTATGAGATAAGTCTGCCATAAAAGGAAGCTCTAAAGATGCTTGTTTTAACTTCTTTTCTTCCTGTAATATTTCTTCTTTTTTTCCATATAAAAATACCATTCCATTTTTTAAAACCAAAATTTCTTTCCCGTATAAACTATATTCTATATTAGAAGTAACACAGATCACTGTGAGATCTTGTTCGCGATTCAATTTTTTTAAAATACGAAATACTTTTTCTACATCATATGCATTCATCCCATAAAAAGCCTCATCTAAAAGTATAATTTTAGGGTGGTGAATAAGAGCTGCAGCAATAGCAACCATCTGTTTTTCAGAACAATTTAGTGATTGTAAAGATGCTTCTAATAAATCTTCCATATCGAATAAATCTGCAATTTCATGAATTCTTTCCTTTATTTCCTTAGTAGAATAACATAAATTTTCTAAGATGAATGCAAGTTCAGAAGCAACAGTATTACCAGTAAAATATTGACTGGAATCACTACACGCGAATCCTATCATACTACTTATTTCTCTTTTGTGTTCTTCATTTAATAATTCATTTTGAATTGTAATTTGTCCTTCATATTGTTTCATTCCAAGTAATAATTGTAACAAAGTTGTTTTTCCACTACCACTAGGACCTAATACAGTTAAAAAAGTACCTTCTTTTATAGATAAATTAAATTTTTGAAATATCGCTTGTTCTCCATAACCAAAATTGATATCTTTTAAAGTTATCATATCCATGTCTCTCACCACTTATAAGTTATTATTATAATATAGTTTTTCTAACTTGACAACCAAAATAAAAAAGAGAATTTAATCTCTTTTCTTGTTTTGAATATGATATGCAACTTTCAATAAAATACTATCAGGAATAAAACGAGTGAAGAATTTACTTAATTTCATAGTGATTCCTGGAATAATTACCATTTTTCTGTAAAACATCTTCTTAACTGCATATTCTGCT
>CALVQD010000092.1 GCA_944355255.1 uncultured Bacilli bacterium | reverse complement strand
GCATAAAACCAACTCCTTACATCTTATGTATCTTATGTAAATATAATATCATAAATAAAGTCGAAAGAAAAGTTTAATTTCAAGAAAAATTAAACTTTTTATATTTATTAACTGTCAAACTCGGGTTATAGCATAAAAAATGATATGTTAAAATAACATATCATGAAATCAAGGCATTATAATCTCTTTATCAGGAATTTTAGGAATTGGTTTCTTATGTGGTTTTTTTATTTTCGCATTTGGATAAATCTTTTTTAGATACTCATCCGGATAGTATTTGTCACATAATTCACCAATGATTGTAAAAGGTCCAATTTCTTCTTGTCTCATCGCACATCGAATTGTCGCACAGAATGAAACAATAATATCAAATACAATAAAGATAAATAAAATAGTAAACAAAATATAGCCAATACGACGCGATAATCTTCCCAAGGCATAAGATACAAATGGATATAGTATTTTTAATACAAATAATCCTAAGATTCCCCAAAATAACATAAATGGAATTGTTGTTCTACCACCAATATTTAAAAAATGATGACTATAATCCCAAGAATGGGTGTGAAAAATTACTTCCTGAGCCCAATTTAAAATATATTCCGTTGCTCCACCTAACAAACAACAGTAGAAATAAGTATGATACCAATTTCTTTTCGCATCGTTCTTTCCTAATAAGACGACAAAAATAACGACCCCAATTCCATAAACTGGATTCAGCGGTCCATAAATCAATCCCTGACGAGATTCCCAAATACCTTTTTTCGCAAACGTTAAAATTTCTTCATAACAAGTTCCAAGAAAACATCCTACTACGAATAAAACAAAAATCGTTGTAAAACAATATCCACTTGGAAACTTTTTGGATAATTGTTGTTTCTTTTCCATAATACCCCTCATGTCTAATAGTAGTATACCATAACAAAAAAACAAGTACAAATTGAATGAGAAATTTCTTTTTTTCACATAATAACAAAAAGGAGCGTGAAACCTTTGTTATATTTTATGATCTTTTCTTCCAAAATAATTGAAAATGCTCTCGCTACATTACGACTTATTGTTGTGGCAAATGGAAAAAAATTTATCGGAGCCATTTTACAATTTGCTGTCGCTTTAGTCTGGGTTCTTGTAACCGGGGTCGTTGTTACAAATATTCAAAAAGATCCCTTCAAAATTATTGTATTTGCACTAGGTAGTTTTGCTGGTTCTTATCTAGGAAGTATTTTAGAAGAAAAAATAGCGCTCGGTTATAATCTACTAACCGTGATTGTCGAGCAAGAATATGGAAAAGAAATTACAGATCAGTTAAGAAATCAACACTTTGCCGTAACTAGTATGAAAGCAATTGGAAAAGATAATCAAAAATATGTACTTATGATTGTTACAAAAAGAAAAAAAAGAGAAGAAATTACTACAATTATTCAAAATATTGATCACAATGCAATGATTGTTACAGAGAAAGCGACTCCGATATGTGGTGGTTATCACGGTGTTTATGAATAAATTGAAAAACTGTTCTTGGAACATCTGTAATAATCCCTTGGCAATTTTTATTGAGAGACGAAAGTACCTGTTCTAATTCTTTTTTGTTCTGAATGGTCCAAATATAATATGGAAAAGAAATACCCTTCTCTATATTTTTATAATAGATCGAATAAAAAGCAAGATGTTTAGGTAACTGTTTTAAGGAAAAGAAAGTAATTTTGCCAAGCGCAGAAATGTGTTGTATCTTTTTTAAAAGAGATTCTGAAAAACTACATATTTTTATATTTAAATGTCGATATTGACGTATTAATTCCTCTATTTTTTGTACAAATATCGCATCATTTTCCATCCCATTTTTTAACTCTATCATAATCACTTTATCCGTATCTATAACATCCAAAAAATTTTGCAAGGTTGCAATCTTACTCGGATGTTTTTTTGTTCCAAAGTTATATTGATATAGTTCATTTAATGTCATAGTAGACAAAATTCCTGTCCCATCACTCGTATGGTCAATGGTCATATTATGATGGATCACTAATATATGATCTTTTGTCATACGTACATCAAATTCTACTCCCCCAATATATGATTGTTTTAAAGCAGATGTCAACGCCTCTATACTATTTTCTGAAAAGGGACTATGCTCATATTTTCCACGATGGGAAATTATCATAAAATCACCTATCTTATTCTATGTAAAAGATTGACAAAATTTTCTAACTTTTCTATAATATTTTCAAGATGGGAGGAGGTTCATTATGGAAATCGCATACCATAATCAAGATGAATTTTCAAAATTCGCCTATACCTCATTTTCTCATAAGGTATTAGAGGATTCAAAACATTATTATCATATTTTAGATCAAAGTGATAAAAATTTCTTTTATTTAAAAGAAACAGAACCAACGAAGTTACAAATTCTAAACGAAATGAAAGATTTTCAGAAGTTTTTAAAGACCAAAGAATTAATTTTTGATAAAAATCAAAATCATGAATACCTAGGATATTCTGAAAGCAAATATAAAAGACAATCATTTGCAAATCAATTGCGTCATATACCTGAAAGTGATAAATTAACAACAATCACGATTTATTTTCAAGAATTGGACAGACTCATAAAACAAGGACATCAGCTCAAAATCGTTTTCCCAAATTTATTTTCAGATCATTCAATTATTTACGATGTCGAACAAGAATCACTCTATTTATCAGGTGTTGATACATTACAAGTTGAAAATTATCAATCGATTCATGTCAATCCATTCTTAAATGATTATAGAATATTAGATCGAATCTATGGTTCCATCAAATACTTTGATAGTGGTACTAATTTATATCATCCTAATTTTGATCAATTAAATTTAATGAATCAATTTTTCATATATACTTTAGGGATTAATTTATCACATGAAATTATCGAGCAAGAGGAATGCGGAATTTCTTATGAACAAACTTTAAAGAATATTTTAAATGCACATGGCTTAGGTAATGAAAATGATTTATTACAATATCTAAAACATATCTATTTCTTTGAAGAAAATCAAAATTATATCGACGATGCTTATCCGTATATGGAAAAATTAGAAAGTGAATATCAATTAGAACATGATACACAATTTGTCAAAAGAAAAAGATGGATGATGTAAAGGAGAAAAGTATGAAGCAGAAGGTTATTAATCAAAAAGATCTAGAATCAATGAAACCAATCTATCGTGACTCTTTTAAAACACAATATCAAGTTTCAGATTCTATTTGGGAAATTTATCAAACGGGATTTTTAAAAGAGATGCCATATGCGAAAATATTAGATTTTCAAAAAATGCAAATACTGAAACAAATTGAAGACGATAAAATCATTATCCCATCTTCCATTTTGATCGACGAAAAAACCAATCAATATATAGGGTATGAAACAGATATGAAAGACTTAATCAGCTTCCCAACTTTTTGCAAGCAAAACCCTTCTAATTTAGATATCATTACAAATTACTACTTACAAATTCTTTCTATCATAGAATCTCTACATCAAGAAGAAATAGTCATTCCCTCTTTATTTTGGGATAACCACTTATTAATCGATTCAGACACTGAAGAAATCTATCTTACCAATTTAATACATGCGCAAATAAATGACTTACCAGCTATGATTGTAGATCCTAAAATTTATCTACTACAGCAAAAACATCTTCCTAATTTTTATCGCGACAATCATCTATTTCATCCAAATGTCAATCAAGCTCTTATTTTAACCCATTATTTTTATGATTGTACCCATGTCGATCTTCTTGCTAGTTTCTGTTATCAATACGGACATCCAGAAATCATTTACCGTTTTTTCTCTACATTTGGATTAAAAGATGAAAAGAACTTAACCAATGTATTATACGAATTATTTTCTACTAGAAAAATTCACATAGAACATCTTCATACTTATTTACAACTAATACGTGATTCCTATGAATTAACAGCTGTAGAAGCAGTACCACAGTTAAAAAAATTTACAAAAGTAAAAAATAAAGCACTTAGTCGTAGCTAAGCGCTTTTTTCATCCTCTAAAACAGCTTGTAATACTTCCTTTCCAATCTCTTCAATCGTCTTAATCTGATCGTTTTCTACACATTCAATAGTCTTCCATTTATAAACACTCGCTAATTCAATATATGCATTTTCTGCCTTCTTTAAATAATCCTCATCACTTTCCAATTGATCCGGCACTTCATCTCGTGACTGTTTCAACTGTTTTGCAAATTCAGAAGGCATATGGAGAAAAAGAGCAATATCTGGTTTTGGTAATTCTAATAACTTAAACTCCAAAATATCTAACCATGCATACATATTCATACGTTCATTCATATCTTCTATTTTTCCCGCTTGATGAGCCATATTTGAATATACATAACGATCTAAAATCAAAGAAATTCCGCGATTCAACTTTTCCTCAATTTTTGGTAAATTATATCGTCGATCTGCCGCATAATATAAAGCAGCTACCTTAGGTTCCACTTCTACTGCCCCTTCTTTAAACCAACCATCACAAATCGTTGCTTTTCCCAAAAAAGGGCCCCCAATAATTTTACCAGTTGGAGAATCATAATTTGGAAAACTAAAAATCTCCACTTGCATCCCACGTTCTTTTAAATGTTCAATTAATAATTTTGCTTGTGTCTCTTTTCCAGAACAATCTGTTCCCTCAATAACAATTAACTTCCCTCTCATACTTATTTCCTCACATATTCTAAGTGTTTATATCGTATTTTATTTTCTTCATGTTCATCTAACACATGAATATCAAAGTTTTCCTCATCAAAACGAGGAAAATAAACATCTGCTTCAGTATCATTTGCTTCTATCTTTGTTAAATATAATTTATCACAATCAGGAAGCATCTGTTCATAGATACTTGCCCCTCCAATCACATAACACTCTTTTCCTTGACTTTGAATATATTCCTTCACTTCTTGTAAAGAATGACACACGATCACATCTTCTGGTAAAACAATATCTCTATGTGTTAGAACAATATGTTTTCTCCCGGGTAATATTTTAGGTAATGAACAAAATGTTTGATATCCCATAACAATATCATGTCCCATCGTTTGTTCTTTAAAAAATTTCAAATCTTCTTTCAAATGCCAAATCAGTTGATTTTTCTTTCCAAGTTCTCCATTCTCTCCGATTGCTGCAATTAAATATAAATTTTCCATTACTGTGCAAGTGGGAAACGAATTGGTCCCATATGTTTATAATTTTTAATTTTAATATCTTTGCAATCTTTAGAATGGTCAAAATCGTAGAAATTCTCCACATCCGGATTCATCCATAATTCCGGTGCATCATAACCTCCCATTGTTTCAAAACGTTTCATCTGTTCTTCAATTCCATCAATCTGATTGACATAAATATGAGCATTTTTTATACTCCAATCTAATGTTCCGGGTTCTAAATGATTTACTTTCGCAAGCAAATTCAAAAGCACTGCATACTGTGTTACATTAAATGGAAGTCCTAGAGGAACATCACAACTCCTCTGATGAACCCAAGCATTTAATTTGCCATCTGTAACATCCCATTCACTAGACCATACACAAGAAGGAAGAACTGCTGTCTTTAAATAATCATCTTGCCATAGACTCATAACCATACGACGGTCCTCTGGATGATTTTTTAAATCATCGAGTAAACGATCCATCAACTTTAATTTCGATACAATGTAACCATAAGCAGTTCCAATCGTATGTGCATATTCTTTTCCAATATAACGATGAACCTGTTCTAATTCATAGCTACCATCTTCTTTCTTTACTCTTTGCATTGCATTCCAGTAACCATTTTCATCTACTTCCCATTCATCCCAAATATGTACATTTCTATCTTGTAACCATCTTACATCATTTGACTGAACTTGATAAATCCACAACATTTCTAAAGTTGCCTGTCTAAAAAACAATTGTTTTGTCGTCAATACCGGAAACTCTTCTCCTAAGTCAAAATGGAGATAATGAGATGGTATTTTAATCGTATCAATTCCTGTTCTATTTTCTTGGTATACACCCTCTTTTAATATTCTTTTTGTTAAATCATAATATTGTTGATCCCATTTTGTCATACCAACACCTACCTTCTAACATCATTATATACAAAAACATTTGTTCGTGTCAACTGATAATTTCATTTTTATCAAAAGGAACTTCTAAAAACTTTTTACTCGCCAAAAAATCACACATATGAACAAATCTTTGATACTTATTCGATGGCACCGGAAGAACCTCATTTCCTCTAAAATCGACATTCCATGGTCCCATATGACTCGAAATCATATTCGTCATCGCTTTGATTTCATTTTCCGTTAAAGTAAGATCCTCTTTATGACTTTCTATCATATCACATACTAATAAAGGATGATCAAACCTCGTATACTTCTCCTTTGGATTTCCACATTTTAATCCATCATGTAAAATCAAAGACATAATAATCATATCTTTTTCTTCATCCTTAAATTGATATCCAATACTCTCATCATTTAAAAGCTCATAAGCAATTCTTACCGCCACTTTAGTATGACGAACCAAGCCACCCTCACCTAACGCATAATGAGGATGATATTTTCCCGTAGAACTCGCCGGAATTTCAAAAAAATAATCTGGTAAATAAGAAATTAATTTCTTAATATTGTCACGATATCTTTCTTTTTTGATATAACCAATTTCTTTTATAAATATATTTATTTTTGTATCATTCATAATCTAACTACCTTCCTAAACATTAGTGTATCATATTTCTCTTTCTTTTCCAAAAGAAAAACACGAAACCGTGTTAATCTAAAAACTCCAATAATATTTCATTCGATATATATATTTTATCTTCTGGAATAAATAAATAATGATCTTGTTCTTTTAAAAGATTTTTTTGTTTTAATCGTTCTATAGGAAAGACATCTTCGATTTGCATAGAGAACTTTTTTTCGAAAGTTTCTTTTGAAATTCCTTTTAATTTACGAAGTCCTAAAATACATTCATTTTCCATATCTTCTCTTTTCGTAACAACATGACTCTCTAATACCGTATTCCCACTTTCATACTTTAATAAACTTCTCGTATTCTCATAACGAATATGATTGACATATCCACTTGCCCCTAATCCAAATCCATAATATTCTTCATTGTTCCAATATACAAGATTATGTTTTGAAGTATATCCAACACGAGCAAAGTTACTTACTTCATAATGCATATATCCATATTGAGAGAAAGTTTCTTTGATTGTATTATACATCCATAATTCTAATTCTTCATCAAGTGGTGTTAGTCTTTGATTTCCTAAAACAGTATGTTCTTCTAGAATTAATGAATATGTAGAAATATGTGGTACATCTAATGAGAGAAAGAACTGTAAATCTTTTTCAAAACTATCTTTTGTTTGCCATGGAAAGCCATACATGAAATCAACATTGATATTTGTAAAACCCATTTTTTTAACAAGTTCTATTGTTTTTAACACAGATTCTTTCGTATGGTGACGATTTAATTTTTGAATACTGATGTCATCAACAGTTTGGATTCCAATACTAATTCGATTGATCCCATATTTAGAAAATAACATGAGTTTTTCTTGTGTAATCGACTCAACATTACATTCTATTGTATATTCGATTTCTTTCTCTTTATGAAGTAACGATAAAATTTCAAATAATCGTTCTAATTCTTCTACTTTTAAACAACTAGGAGTCCCTCCCCCAATATAAATTGTTTTCAACTTCTCGCCACGATAATGCTTTTTGATTTCTTGTTCCAAAGCATCTAAATAGCGCAACACCTGTCCACTTCTTTTATAAATTTTACAAAAATCACAGTAAGAACATATATCATCACAAAAGGGAATATGTATATAACAACTAGTCGTCATGTCCACTCAATAACTTCTTTACTTCTTCTTTTGATATACCTATTTTTTGATAATACAATAGTACTTCTTTCATCATATCTTCTGGCGTTAATGTCTCAAGCGGTTTTGAAAAAGTAAATTCTCCTTGATTTTCTACTTTACTAAGTAATTTTTGAAAACGTCCGTGATAAAATTTGGCAAACTCTTTCGCACTTTCTTCATCTTCTAATGAAAATAATTCTTTTAATGTCATGTGAAACCATTTTTGTTTCATACTACTCACCTTCTACTTCAATACAAATTATATCATATTTCTCTTATAAAAAATAGCTATCAATTTCATGATAGCTATTTTGGATTTAACTGATCTTTTTTCCTACAATAATAATATAAGCATTTTCTTCTTCTACATAACATGTTTGTAAAAGAAGAATTTCATCATAACTAGATATCTCTACACCAGTATCATATAAAGATTGTTCTTTTAACCAATTAAGATGAATTGCATATTCCTCTTTTGAAAAATTTAAATTAACATGTTGATAATCCACTCTGGCAATATAAACAGAAAAGATCTGATATGTCGCACTTTGTTGATTTGTTGTCCATATTAATTTCTGATGAGTCTTATAATAATCAGGATTTAAATAATTTTCTAAGATGTGGAAATCCGTTGTTACATTTTCTGAATTATGCCCATAAATAATTAATTTTCTATCATCTAATTGATCGTTCTAAAAATAGTCTGGGAAGTGTATTTTTGGACTTTATATTCAAACAAAAAAACAGGAATAAATCCTGTTTTAGTCATTTAATACGTGATAGCAACGGTCACAGATGTCACCATGCATTTCATCTTCTTCATAGTAGTTCCAACATCTTTCACATTTCGCACCATCAAATTTTTCAATCTTAACACCGCATACATTGTATTTTGGTAATTCTTCATCTACAAGTTCTACCAAAGATACGATGAATAATTGTTTTAAATATGGTTTTAATGTTTCTAATGTTTCTTTTGTTTTACCTGTCGCATGAATCATAACTTTTGCTTCTAATCCTTTCCCGATTACTTTCTCATCTCTTGCTTCCTCTAATGCTTTGAAGACATCATCTTTGACAGCAAAGAATTTTTCAAATAGACTAGAAATTTCTTTCTCATCTTCATATTCAATTTCTTTTGGATTATTTTCTAAATGAACACTCTCTTCTTTTTTGCCTGGTAAGAACTGATATACTTCTTCACTTGTATAAGGTAAAATTGGAGCCAGTAAACGAACCATCGCATAAGTAATCTCATATAGTACTGTCTGTACACTACGACGTTTTAAATCATCTTCTTTTTCAATATATAAGATATCTTTTGTAAAGTCTAAATAGAAATTAGATAATGTAAACGTTACAAAATGATTAATTCTTTTATATACTTCAGAATATTCATAATGTTCAAATGAATTTCTCACATCTTTCGTAAAGTCATTTAAAGCATGCATCATATACTTATCATAAATCATCATATCTTGATAATCTACTCGATCTTTTTCTGGATCAAATCCATTTAAATTACCTAACATAAAACGATATGTATTACGGATCTTACGATAACTTTCTTTTACTTGTTTCATTAAGTTATCACCAATTCGTACATCTTCTGTATAATCCACACTTGCGACCCAAAGTCTTAATACATCTGCTCCATGTAATTGTACCATCTTTAATGGATCTACAGTATTACCAAGACTCTTACTCATCTTATTTCCTTTTTCATCTAGTGTAAATCCATGAGAAATCACTGCTTTATATGGTGCTTTATCGTGTACTGCAACCCCACAAATCAAAGAAGAATTAAACCAACCACGATATTGATCACAACCTTCTAAATAAACATCTGCTGGATATCCTAACCCTCTTGCTTCCATAACACTTGTATGAGTAGAACCAGAATCAAACCATACATCCATAATATCTTCTTCCTTACGGAACTCTCCATTTGGACTATGTGGATTTGTATATCCCTCTGGTAGTAAATCTTTGGCATCTCTTTCAAACCATACATTACTTCCATACTCACGGAATAAATCGGCAACATGCATCATAATATCGTAATCCATAATCTCTGTTCCATCTTCATTATAGAAAATTGGAATTGGTACACCCCATACTCTTTGTCTTGAAATACACCAATCACTACGATCTTTAATCATATTATGTAAACGAATCTTACCCCATTCTGGAATCCATGTAATTTCGTCATTAATTTCATGTAATAATTGTTCACGAATTGGCTCAATACTACAGAACCATTGATCTGTTGCTCTAAAAATAACTGGTTTTTTCGTTCTCCAATCATGTGGATAAGAGTGCGTAATAAATTTTAATTTTAATAAGATTCCCATCTCATCTAATTTTGTAACAACTGCTTTATTCGCATCTTCAAAATAAAGACCAGCAAACGCTCCACTTTCTTCTGTAAGAACTCCTTTATCATCAACACCATTTACCATATCAAGATGGTATTCTTGACCAATGTTAAAGTCATCAGCACCATAACTTGGAGCAATATGAACAAGTCCTGTACCAGCATCTAATGTAACATGATATCCAAGTACAACTGGGAATTCTTTTTGATTGAATACATGTTCATAAGTTAAACCAGCAAGTTCTGTTCCAGGAAATACATCTAATACTTGATAATCTTCCCATCCGAATTCAGCTGCTAAATCTTTTAATAGATCATTGGATACTACATAATGTTTTCCATTCACTTCTACTTTCGCATATTCAAAGTTCTCTCCTACTGCAATTGCCGTATTACCAGGTAAGGTCCAAGGTGTTGTTGTCCAAATGACTAAGTAGTCTTTACTTTCTACAACATCGTTTCCTTTCTTTACTTGGAAAGCAACAAAGATAGATGGATCTTTACGATCTTTATATTCAATCTCTGCTTCAGCAAGTGCAGATTCACTAGATGGAGACCAATAAACAGGTTTTAATCCCTTATAAATTAATCCCTTCTTTGCCATCTTTGCAAATACTTCAATTTGAATTGCTTCTACTTCTTTTTGATAAGTAATATAAGGATGTTCCCAATCTCCAATGACATTTAAAGCTTTAAATCCTTCCATTTGTGTCTGTACTTGTTTTTGGGCATACTCATAACACTTTTCACGGAACTCGGCTTTACTCATTGATTTACGATCAACACCACTATTCGTAACTGCAGTTTCAATTGGAAGTCCATGGGTATCCCATCCTGGAATATATGGAACATAATACCCTTCCATCATCTTATAACGATTGACAAAATCTTTTAAGATTTTATTCATCGCATGACCAATATGAATACTTCCATTGGCATATGGAGGACCATCATGTAATACAAATGGTGTATGATCTTGATTTTTCTCTAAGATCTTTCCATATAAATCCATATCCTCCCAAGCTTTTCTTCTAATCTTTTCATTCTCAGGTAAATTTCCTCTCATTTGAAACTCTGTCTTTGGCATTTTCAATGTCTCTTTATAATCCATTTTCATTCCTCCTCTAATAAAAAAGCCCTTAAGCAAATGCTTAAGGACGAAATATTCGCGGTACCACCTTAATTTATAGATACACTATACACTTAAAACTATAACGCGTTACCGTTCTTACTTTGCATAAGAAGCATAGAAAAGTGATCTTAGTGATATCTATTTATCTATTTCCACCACCCATAGACTCTCTTTCAAATAGGATTATCACTACGTCTTTTCATCAACTGCTTTTTTATATGTTATTAATATACCATATTTTAATTTTTGTGACAAGTATTTCTTGTTATCGTAGTTGTAGTAATTTCTCTACCAACTCTTTTTTATCCACAAAATAACTCTTCTCCACGAAATAACGTTGTTTTCGATTCCATACTTTTTTTACAGGAAAGAATTGAGATAAATGACACTTTCCATATTTCTTTTCTAAATAACTACAAAAAAATAATCGACAGGAAATACTTTGAATGGAACAAGTACCATTCTTTAAATGAGAACAAACATGCCCTTTCGTATAACAACAACCATTGCGATCATGAACTGATTTCCCTAACCGATTGGCAATACAAGTTCCACATTGAAAGTCACAACATTTTTCCATCTCATACTTTTCTGAAATCGTACGATATAAATAATCAATCAATTTTTCATACTGAATTCTTACATCTGTTTCGTTTAAGATTTCTTCTATCTCATTCATAGTATCACTTCTATGTTCAATATATCATGTTAGAAGCAAATTGTAAATAGAAGAAAATGTAATATTACTAAAAGAGCGGATCATAAGATTTTGTTTTATCTGTATATATTTTCATAAATTGTTTTTGTTTTTTCTCATCTTGATAGATCAGTTTAGAAAACTCTTCTGCTTTTTCTGATCGACATCGAAAATACTCTTCCATATTTAATTTTTCAAAAACCATTAAATTATTTGGATCGATATATTGTGGTCTATGCGTCAATGTCTGAATATATGCCTCTCGTTCTTGATCCGTGAGATGTTTGGCTTTCTCTATTGTCGCAAGTAACATATCTAAATAAGCATAGATTAAAGAGTAATCATAAGTAGTTGAGAAAATACGCGCTTCTATAGTATCTTTATAGCATTTCGATTCCGCAGAATTTTGATACTTCATTGTAAAATAACATGGACTTAGATTGATCGCAAATATTTTTCCAAACCCTTCTAAAAATTCAGATAAAAACTCCCACATAGATAATGATTTTGTTAATAGTTGAATTTGCTCATCACTGATACTGACATTCATCGGTTTTGCATAATAGGCGGTTGCCTTACGAATTGTTTTGTATTCCCCATTCGCAAAGCGATATAAGATATCTTCATAATAGCACCAGAGTAATATGAAGTCTTGTAAATACCTAGTACGTCCTTCAAATATTTGACTTCCAATGTGAAAATGAATCGCACTCTTTGATGAGATCATTGTATATTGTTCTAACAAATGTAATACTTGCTTTAATTCTAGTAACCAACTTTTCTGATAATTCATAATTGGAGAATTGATTTCTTGTCCAGTTCCTTCCATACCATATTCATCACAAGATTTTTCTGGCTTTAAAATCCAACCGGGATGTAACTTCTTTTTCGTAATCAAATCATCGATTTCCTGTTGTAATACAGGTATTTGTTTGGTTACAAATTCGATTTCAATTCCATACGTATCTTTCTTGTGCAAATTCAATTTTTTCATAAGACTTGCCCTCTTTCGCCCCGTATTATAGCACAAAGAAAAAAGAGAAACAAATTTGTATTTCTCATTCCTTCTACATC
>CALVQD010000091.1 GCA_944355255.1 uncultured Bacilli bacterium | reverse complement strand
AACAATGTGCTACATTATTAGAATTTCTTCCCGATTTTGAAAGAATGAGGTATTTATCAATCGACGTTCAAAGAGAACATACACTTTCCGTTCAAACACTAAAAGAAGAGTTATTAGAATATCTTGTTGCAAAAAAAAGATAAGTTATTAGAACAGAAGAGAGATACTTTTGTTCTTTTATCATATTCTCATGACATTCTAAGATTTGTCAACTATAAATTTTTATGATAATATAGACACACTGAAAAGACACGAAATTTCTAAATTTTTAAAAATTTAGAAATAATGTGTTTGTTTGGTATATAATATGAGTGTAGTTATGTGGTGATAACTATTTATCTAGTTGCTTACACAAAGCTAAAATTTTACGGAGAAGTTTAGTTGTGCAGGCAATGATTGACGCGTAATGATGTTTTCCTTCATTACGTTTTTTTCTGTAATAAATCTCTATGTCATTTTCTTGATTAGAAATAGCTGCAAGTCTAATAATATTAGTACAAGCCATATAAAGAATTTTTCTCATGTATTTGTTACCTGATTTAGAAATAGGACCATGCACATTGATGGATTTACCAGATTGTTTTATTGATGGATCTAAACCACAATAAGCAGTTAATTCTTTGATATTATGAAATCTATTAATGTCACCAAGCTCGGCAATAATAATAGATGTAGTAAATTCACCAATACCATAAATAGAATGAATGGCTTCAAAATATTTGCTTTTCTTGGCTAAAGTAATTATTTTAGATTTTATAATGACAATTTCTTTTTGATATTCATGAACAAGTCTGGCCACTTGAGATAAATTAGAAACTAGCTCATCATTCATATTAACAGATGGGTAAGAATTGGAAGCGTATTCCTTTATTTTTTTTGGCCTTGCTTTCCAATATCTAAAATTATGTTTTTTAAAGAAATTTTGTAAGCAATCTATTCTTGTATTAGAAACAATAGCTGGATGTGGGTATTTTTCTATAAATTCTAATGCAATATCGGAATAAATAGTATTATTTTTAAATACTAATTCATATTCGGGAAAACACAAATAAATTAAATTTCTATATCTATTTTTGATACTTACACATACTTCATCTAATGCAAAATATTGTCTTGATAAAGCATTCAAATCTAAGTATACCTGTTTTGGCTTAATATATTCTTTAAACGTATTAGTAAAAAACAAATTAGCTAAATTAAAACAATCCTCTTTATCAGTCTTAGTTTTTCTTAAATTTCTTTTGTGCATTTTTCCATAAATAGGATTAATAACAAATACTTTGAAATTATGCTCTAAAAAAAATCTTTCAATTGGTCTATGATAAACTCCGGTAGATTCCATTATCACAGAAATATTATCTAATTTAAGTTTATTCATTCTATTAAGTAACTTAGAAAAATCATTCATAGAGTGATTAACTTCGTATGGTTCAATTAAAACTTCACCACAAGAATTAACTAAAGTAACCATACTTTTAGATTTAGCTACATCAATAGCTAAACAGTTATGCATAGGCATCATCCTTCCATTTACGATTGAACTCTTTGATTCTTTCACTCCTCATCACGCTTGTTATATAAGATCAGTTAAACTAATCCTCACATTCTAAAACTAGGATAATAAAAAGAAAAGAGCTAGGCTGTCATGAGAATGGATACTTTAGACCCCTGTTATAATCTGCCTAAACTCAATCGTATAATTTTACTCAAAAAGAGTAACTTTATTATACTTGTAAAAAGATGATTTGCAACTTCATCAATTTACTAATCAGTATTATACGTGATATAAAATTTGTGAGGTGATTTAGCATGCTAGTAATATTTGAAGGTTTAGATAATTGTGGAAAAACTACATTAGTGGAAATGATAAAAGATTATTATTTAAATTTAGAGATAGATGTTGAAATATCAAAAGAATTTGAAACAAATATTGGAAAAGAATTAAAAAAATGGCCAAAGAGGGAACATTAGATCCTATTTTGAAAGCATATTTATTTGCAACAGATAGATATATAAGAATGAGAAATATGAAGCAGGATGATTTAAAAAATAAAATAATGTTATTTGATAGATATGTTCCATCTGCACTTGCTTATCGAATGGCGGAAGGCGTTGATAAAAATTGGGTAACTAATATTAATTCAGTGTTTCCAAAAGCTGATATAGGATTTTTTATAGATATAACAGTAGATGAATCTGTTAACAGAAATGTGGACACTAAATTTAATATAAAATCAACACCTGAACAATTGGAAAAAGTGAGAAGTGCATATTTATCTATTCTTGATGAAAATAATTTAATTTATATTAATGGTATGCAACCAATTGAAAATATATTTGTTGAAGTAATTGAAAAAATGGAGGAGTTTAGAAAAAAGAATGAAAGAAGATTTTAATAGTTTATTAGAAAATTTAAAGAAGTGTGAAATTTGTAAAGAAAAATTTGGATTTCAACCTCATCCTATTTTTTTAGGAAATGTGAATTCCAAAATAATTCAAATTAGTCAAGCACCATCCGCAACTGTTCATGAAACATTAAAGCCTTTTACAGATCAAACCGGAAAAAAATTAAAATATGAATGGTATAAGATTGAAGATGATGTATTTTATAATCCAGATAATTTTTATATTGCATCGCTAGCTCATTGTTATCCTGGAAAAGATAAAAATGGTAATGATAGAATGCCACCAAAGGTGTGTTTTGAAACATGGATAAAAAGAGAACTAGAATATATAAATAATAAAATTTATATATTAATTGGCGCAAAATCAGCAAAAATGTTTTTTCCAAATGAAAGTTATAATGATCTAATTTTCAAGAATAATTATCTTAATGGAAAATTGGCCATTGTATTACCTCACCCATCTCCACTTAATATAAAGTGGTTTAAGGATCATCCTGAATTCATGGAAAAAAGAATATTTGAAATAAGAAAAATAGTAAAAGGAGTATTGGAGGAAGAAAAGAATGATAAATTTGAAACAAATACAAAAGGATGTTTATCAAAATAAGTTAGATAAAGGATTTAATGTTACAGATATTAATAAAGAATTTTGTTTAACATATGGAGAAGTAGCTGAAGCATATGAAGCGTGGCGTAAGAAAAAAGATGATGTAGGAGAGGAAATTGCTGATGTTGTGATTTATTTATTAGGATTATCTGAGATTTTAAATGTGGATTTAGAAAGTGAGCTTTTAAAGAAAATAAATAAAAATAAACACAGAGAATATAAAATAATTGATGGTGTAAATACAAGAGTTAAAGAATATGAAGAAAAATAATATATATTTAGCTACAAAATTGTATAGTTTTTTTGATAGAAAAATATCAGTAGTCATGTATAATAGCGTTTTTAATAGTAAAAAATTCAGTGATGACAACATATATTTACCATTTAAAGATAGTAATATGAAAGTTAGTATGGTTGGAAATGCTGCTAAAAATATTTTTGAAGCCGATATAAAATTTTTAAATAATACAGATATTTTCATAACTAGACTTGATGGAACATCTTATGATGCTGGTGTTGGATTTGAAATTGGATACTGTCTTGCAAAAAAAGTGCCACTATATATTTTTAATACAGATTTTTATAAAAATAAATTATCAAGTAATGTTGAATATAAATTATCACCTATTATAGATCAAGTTGCTAATATATTTAAATATGAATATATAAATAATAGTAAATTAACATATGAAAATGAATTGAATTTTAATATAAAAATGTTTTCTAAATTTGTCACAGAAATATTAGATAATGTAAATGAAAAAATATATGAGTATTCTAATAATGATAAGAAATTTGATATTTTTATAGATTTTTCAGGATTTAAATATGAGTGGAATAGAATGATCGTTGAAAAGATAACTAAAATATTAGATCAAAACAAAATCACTTATTGGATCAGCACCAGATATTTATCAGGATATTCAGTTGATACAGATCTAAAAAACTTAAAAAATTGTAAAATTTATTTAACATGCTATGATGAAAATGAACCAGATTTAGATTCATCTATTTTACAAGGTTTTGCTTACTATAATAAATTGAATATTATTGGATATGAATCAAATCCTGTTAAATATTATGTTGAAGGAAAGCAAGAATTTGGTGTTACGTTAATGCTAGAACAGTCATGTACTATATTAACAAAAAGCATAGAAGAAACTATAAAAGTAATAATTAATAATATCAGATATAATTGATACCATATTGAAGTGATATTATAAAAGTAGACAGTAAAAAAACATTAGTCTACTTTTTCTTGACTAGTTCATATTGGTATTTTTTTTAGTGTAATTTAAATTTTCAAAATATTTAGAAATGAACCATGGAAAGCTGGTATAGTTTCCTTGTTTTATTGTAAAATAAGTGTTAGAATAGGGTATCGAGTTTGTTTCGGTTTCAATAAGTTTAATAGTATGATTGATTAAATTTGTGGCCAAAATGCATTTTTATTCGTTTTCTGTTAAATTTAACAGACAGAATATGAGTTTTAAGGTTGATAATGGTCATAGTAAGGAGGGTAATATGTTCGAATTAGTGTCAAAATATAAGCCAAGTGGGGACCAACCTAAGGCAATTAAAGAATTAGTTGAAGGAATAAAAAATGGAAAAAAGGCTCAGGTTTTATTGGGTGCAACAGGTACAGGAAAAACGTTTACAGTCGCAAATGTAATTAAAGAAGTCAATAAACCTACCCTCGTTTTAGCTCATAACAAAACGTTGGCAGGACAGTTATATGGAGAATTGAAAGAATTGTTTCCTAATAACCATGTAGAATATTTTGTCTCATATTATGACTATTATCAACCAGAAGCATATGTTGCAAAAACAGATACTTATATAGAAAAAGATGCAGCAATTAATGATGAGATTGATGAACTTCGCCACTCTGCAACATCTGCCCTACTCAAATATAAAGATGTCATTGTAGTAGCGAGCGTTTCTTGTATTTACGGAATTGGAGATATAGAAGAATATCGTAAGAAAATGTTAACGATTGATGTTGGGGAGACAATTGATCGTGATGAAGTAATTGAAAAGTTAATTGAAATGTTATATGAACGAAATCAATTGGACTTGAAACGTGGAGCGTTTCGTGTTCATGGTGATACATTAGAGTTAGTTCCAATTAATCAACACGGAAAAGGAATTCGTATTGAATTTTTTGGAGATGAAGTAGAAAAAATTGCTGAATTTGATACTGTGACGGGTGCAATTTTGAATTTAAAGAAAAGTATTAGTATTTTTCCAGCAAGTCACTTCGTAACAAATGAAGATAAATTAAAAATTGCTGTAAAAAATATTAAAGAAGAATTAGAAGAACAGTTGGCAAAATTTAAAAAAGAAAATAAATTAATAGAATATCAAAGATTAATGGAAAGAACGAATTATGATATGGAAATGCTTTTGGAAACTGGATCTTGTAGAGGTGTAGAAAATTATTCTAGACCACTTGCATTAAAACCACCAGGAGCAATGCCTACAACTTTAATTGATTTCTTTGGTGATGATTTCTTATTAGTTGTGGATGAATCACATGTTACTTTGCCACAAGTAAGAGGAATGTATAATGGAGATAGAGCGAGAAAAGCAGTTCTTGTAAATTATGGATTTCGTCTTCCTAGTGCTTTAGATAACCGCCCTCTTCGATTTGAGGAATTTGAAGGAAAAATTCATCAAGCAATATATGTGTCTGCTACACCTGGGGATTATGAAAAAGAACTTGCGAACAATCAAGTAGTAGAACAGATTATTCGTCCGACTGGATTATTAGATCCAACAATTGAAGTAAAACCTACAAAAGATCAAATTGATGATTTACTAAATGAGATTCACAAACGAATAGACAAAAATGAAAGAACTTTAGTTACAACTTTAACAATTCGTATGGCTGAAGAATTAACAACTTATTTGAAAAATGCTGATATAAAAGTTGCATATCTTCATAGTGAAATAAAAACATTAGAACGTATGCGTATTATTCGTGATTTAAGATTGGGAAAATACGATGTTGTAGTTGGAATTAATTTATTACGTGAAGGAATTGATATTCCAGAAGTAAGTTTAATTGCAATATTAGATGCAGACAAACAAGGATTTTTACGTAGTGATAGAAGTTTGATTCAAACGATTGGAAGAGCGGCTCGTAATAGTGAAGGACATGTTATTATGTATGCTGATACCATTAGCGATTCTATGAAAGTTGCAATAGAAGAAACAAAAAGACGACGTGAAATTCAAGAAAAATATAATAAAGAGCATGGAATTGTACCGAAAACAATTATAAAAGAAATTCATGAAGTAATTTCTAATAATAAGGAAATAGAAGAAGCAAAACCAGAGAAAATGAGTAAACAAGAAAAACGAAAATTAATGGCTGATATTGAAGCAGAAATGAATCGCGCTGCAAAAAATTTAGATTTTGAAAGAGCAATGGAATTAAGAGATATTTTATTTGAATTACAAAGCGAATAAAAGAATAACTCATAGAGTATAACTAAACATATACTCTATTTGTGTCTAAAAATGTCATATAGAATGAAAAAAGTGTAGATGGAAGTTGACATACAATTATGGTATAATAGGAAATAAGGATGTGAAATAATGAAAGTGATTATAGAAGATGAAAAAGATAAGAAAATTCATTTAAATCATATTATTGAATGGTTAGTTGGAATGGTTGGATATGCGATTATTTTAATTGCTGTATCTATTTTGTTCCCAAAAACACTACATATTGATTCTAATTTATTTGGAATGTGGGCGCTTGTTGCTGCAATTATTACATTTATATTAAATAAAACTATTAAGCCGATTTTATTTTGGTTAACTCTACCAATTACCGGATTAACATTAGGACTTTTTTATCCGTTTATTAATGTATTTATTCTATATATTGTTAGTTTTTTATTACAGGATCATTTTCAAATTCATGGGATTTGGATGGCATTCTTAATTGCAGTGATTATATCTATTTTAAATATGTTAATGGATAGTATTGTATTAACTCCATTATTTAGGAGAAATAGATCATGAATCCTATTTTGATTCAAATTGGAAATATTCAGATTCACTGGTATTCTGTTTTTATTGCAATTGGTTTGATATTAGGTGGTTATCTTGTTTTACAAGAAGCAAAACGCCATGGGATATCTGAAGATAAAATGATCGATTTTTTCTTTCTTTTATTACCAATTGCTTTTATTGGAGCAAGATTATATTTTGTTCTTTTTCACTTAGATTATTATTTAAGTGATCCAATTGATATTTTTAAAGTATGGGAAGGTGGTCTAGCAATTCATGGTGGGATTATTGCTGGACTCCTCTATTTATTATATTTTACAAAAAAAAATCATTATTCTCCCCTATTTTTTTGCGATATGATTGTGATTAGTCTTATTTTAGGTCAGACAATTGGACGTTGGGGAAATTTTATGAATGGTGAAGCATATGGCCCTGTTACTACACTATCTTTTCTAAAAAGTCTTCATCTTCCACAGTTTATTATTGATGGAATGTATATTAATGGAGCATATCATCACCCTACTTTTTTATATGAATCTCTTTGGTGTTTTCTAGGTTTTATCATTTTATTAATTTTACATAAGCGAAAAAATATCAAATTAGGGTCTCTTACTAGTTTTTATCTTATTTGGTATGGCATTGAACGTTTTTTTGTAGAACAGTTAAGAACAGACAGTCTTATGTTAGGTAATTTTAAAATTGCTCAAATTATGTCTCTCTTATTTGTAATTTCAGGAATTATATTATGTATTTTAAGTATTAAAAAGTGGAAAAAGAAATATTGGGAGGAAAACTATGCAAAATAATCAATATCCATTTATTATCATAGGTGGAGGTATTAGTGGAATGACTGCTGCTATTTATTTAAAAAGAGCAGGGCATGATGTTTTAATATTAGAAAAAGAAATACCTGGTGGTCAGATTAATCGTACAGCTGAAATAGAAAATTATCCTGGATTTTTGCAAATCGATGGTCCTAGTTTTGCTATGAATGTCTATGGTCAAGTGCAAAAATTAGAAATTCCAATGGTGTTTGAAAATGTAGTCGATGTAAAAAAAGAGGGAGATATTCATGTTATTACAAATAATAAAGAATATCTGTGTAAAAAATTAATTATTGCTACAGGAAGAGTACCAAGAAAATTAGAATTAGAACATGAAGAAAAATATATTGGACATGGTATTAGCTACTGTGCTTTATGTGATGGTGTATTTTTTAAAGATAAAACAGTTGCTGTAGTAGGAAGTGGAAACAGTGCATTAGAAGAAGCATTGTACTTAACAAAATTATGTAAAAAAATTATTATGTTAAATCGTAGTGAAAAATTTAAGGGGAGTCAAATATTATTTGAAAAATTAAAATCTTCTCACAATGTTGAATTTTTATATCAAACTCAAGTTATCGCACTACATGGTAATGAAGAAAAATTAACCGGGTTAGAAATTATGAAAGAAAATAGAACATCAACTTTACCTATAGATGGATTATTTGTATATATTGGTTCTGTTCCAAATACTAGTTTTTTAATAAATACTGGAGTTGAATTAGATCATAATTTCATCGTAGTCGATCAAAATATGCGTACTAACATTGATGGGATTTATGCGTGCGGAGATTGTGTAAAAAAGGAAGTTTATCAATTAACAACGGCAGTGGGAGATGGTGCTACAGCAGCCACAACTGCAGAGAAAGAAGCATAAAAATGCTTTTCTTTTTGTATAGGGATTATCAAAATACCTAAAATTATAGTATAATAATAGTGGTGATAGTATGAAAAAGAAGATTGTTGTACTTGGTGGAGGAACAGGAATGTCTACTCTACTTCGAGGACTAAAACAATTTCCAGTAGATATTACAGCGATTGTATCGGTTTGTGATGATGGAAAAAGTACCGGACGTTTAAGACAAGAATTTAATACCATTGCGGTAGGAGATATTAGAAGAGTACTGGTTGCTCTGTCTGAAGTAGAACCATTAGTTGAAAAATTATTTAATTATCGTTTTCACACAACCAGTGATTTAGATGGGCATACAGTGGGTAATTTATTATTAACTGCTATGTCAAATATTAATGGAAATTTATCAGAGGGGATTGAAGCATTAGCAAAAATTCTCAATTTAAAGGGGCATGTTTTACCATTAACTGAAGATAATGTTGTTTTAATGGCCCAAATGGAAGATGGAAGGGTTATAGAGGGAGAACATAATATTACAGAAACACATGGTGTTATTAAAAAGGTTTATTACAAAGAAGAACCAATCGTAAGTTCTGAAGTAATTCGTTCCATTAAAGAAGCAGATTTAATACTATTATCGATGGGAAGTCTTTATACGAGTATTATTCCAAATTTAATTTGTAAAGATGTAATTCATGCCATAGATAAAAGTCATGCTCAAGTAATGTATGTATGTAATATGATGACACAACCGGGCGAAACAGATAATTTTACAGTTGCAGATCACATTGAAGTCTTAAATCGATATTTAGGAAAACATAAAGTAGATAAAGTAATTGTAAATGAAGGAAAGATTGATAAAGTATTACGAGATAAATATGCTGATTTAGAACAAAAAGATCCTGTAAAAGTTGATATTGCTGCTTTAAGAAAATTAAATGTAAAAATTATTGAAGATGATTTTGTAATTATCGAAGATGGTGTGCTTCGTCATAATTCAATGAAATTAGCATTCCATATCTTCTCCAACTTATTGTAATGTCATTTACTGCAACGATTAAAGAAGAAGTATGCAATTTAAATACAACCAAAACAGATGAAATTTCAGAATTATCAGCTCTGGTTCGTAACCTTGGAAATATTTATGATCAATATTTTCAAGTAATCACAGAAAATGAAAATGTTTCTAGACATATTTTTCAATTAATTCAAAAAAATTATGATGTTACAAGTAAGATCATTGTGCGACGTGGTTATAACTTTAATAAAAATCTACAATATATATTGGAAATAAAACATAAGAAAAATGAAATATTAGAAGATTTATCAATTCTAGAAAATGGAAAAATGTTAATGGTTCCTCATTCTTATATTTACGATGACTTTGAGTTAAGACGTTCTTATTTAAGAGGTATCTTCTTATCATGTGGAAGTATTACTGATCCCAAAACTTCACGTTATCATTTGGAATTTTTGTTGAGTGATTACGATTATGCTAAATTTGTTTTAAGTTTATTAAATCATTTTCACTTGAATGCGAAAATACTGAAACGTGAAAGCAAATATATGATCTATATGAAAGAAGCGGAAAAAATTGGTGATTTTTTAAGAATTATCGGAGCGGATAAAGCAACAATGTACTATGAAGATATTAGAATATATCGTGAAGAAAAAAATCGTACAAATCGTTTAAATAATTGTGAACAAGCAAATGTCGAAAAATTAATGGAGACCGCTCATCAACAAATAAAAGAAATTGAATATTTAAAAGAACATGATGTATTTGAATTATTAGATGATAAAATTCAAGAAGTTGCAAATTACCGTTTGAAATATCCAGAAGTCTCTTTATTAGAACTAAGTGAAATTATTAGTATGGAAACTGGTAATAAAATTACAAAATCCGGATTATATCATCGTTTTCGAAAAATAAAGGAATTAGTTAATAAAATGAATAAATAGTATAAAAAAAGTTATTTTCATCTCAGAAATAACTTTTTTATGTATTGTTTTATCTAAAAAATTGATAGATAGAAATGACATAAGGTCTAATCTTCATATCTCAAATTAGTGTAAAAATCATATTAACAGTAACTGTTGGAATTTTATAAGATAATAGATTTTTTAATGGTTGAAAGCCTTTACTTAACAATGTATATGAGGTAAAATATGTTTTGTCAACTTTTTAAAGGGGGAAGAAATTATGGAAAATTCATATACATTTGGTCAGATTTTATTTGCTCTAAGAAAAGAATATTTAGAAATACAAAAGCAATTAGAACACCTAAAAAAATATGTTATTGTTGGTGATGAATTAGAAAATTTTCACTTTGATTTAATGGGTAATCCTTGTTATATGATGTTATATTTAGAAAGAAAGCAAAAAATATTGGATAAGTTGTTTAAAAAAATTACAAAAAATATAATATATTCTTATGATGTTTCTAAAGAAGTGAGTAAAGAATATTTCTTAGAAAAACAATTATTATGCCAAATTCCTGAACCAAATAAGTTATCTCAAGAAATTAATACACTTTTGTATTCTGAATTTGCTTCTAATATGAGAGACATGAGGGCATTTCAACATTGTCTTGGAAATGAGAAAGATGTCATGAAGATAGAAGTAAATCAAATGAGTTTATGGACATTACCAGATGATGTTACAGATTATCATCATCATTTAAAATATTTTCCACAACATGATCAAATTATTCTTAAAGAAAAGAAACATAAGCTTCATTCATCTGATATTTATCATATATTTCAATTGCATTTTGATGCTACCAAATTAAATGAATATCAACGAGAAAAAGTCGAACAATATGGAAATCCAGAAATTATAATTGATGGAAATATTGAAAAAAATCAGGTGAGCTTTGCTATAGAAGAAAATGCTAAAAAAATTATATTAAAACCAACAGCTTATAAAAATAAATGAAAATGAAATTGTTAATACGTTTTCATTTTTTTATTTTACTTGTATGAGATTATAAAGACATATTTGCAAAAATATAGTATAATGTTATATAGGTGATTCCATGGACACAATGTTTAAAAAACTAACTTCTTTAATTCGTGAAAGTGATAATGTGATGATTATGGCGCATCATGATATTGACATGGATGCGTTTGGGTCTTCCTTAGCACTTTATGAAATAGTAAAGAGTTTTGATAAAAATGCTTATGTTTTTTTAGAAAATTTAAAAGACAATCTTGCAATTACCCATGCTTTAGAAAGTCTTGAAAACGCAAAAATTGACGTTTTATTTTTAAATGATAAAAATTATATAAACTATAAAAGAGAAAATAGTTTACTAGTAATTTTAGATGTATATAAAAAAGAAATGTTAGAATTTCCAGAAATAGTAAATCAATTTTCGCGTGTTGTTGTAATTGATCATCATGTGAAAAATACAACTACAGCTTATCCTACTATATTTGAATACATTGCTCCAGATCTATCTAGTATCAATGAAATTATGGTGGAATATTTGAAATATTTAAACAAAGTCGTAAATCCTGTTGTCGCAACCATTATGTTAGCAGGGATTGAAATTGATACGAATCAGTTTAATGTAAAAACAACGGATAAAACATATGAAGCGGCTGCTTTTTTGACAAAGATAGGTGCAAATCACATATTAAAACAAGAATTATTAAAAGAAAGTCGTAATAGTTATTTGAAAAGACAGCACTTTGTAAAAAGAAGTTTTATGGTTAATCAACATATGGCAATGTGTATTTTAGATGAAAATCATTATGAAAGAAAAGATTTAGCAGTTATAGCTGAAGAACTATTAAAGTTTGATCATGTAGAAGCATCTTTTGTCATTGGACGTTTAGATCAGGAAACAGTTTATATTAGTGCACGTTCTATCGGTAAAATCAATGTAGAAGAATATATGTCAAAACTGGGCGGTGGTGGCCATACGACAGATGCTGCGACAAGTATTAAAAATAAGACAATTACCGAAGTAAAAGAAGAGTTAATTAAAATTTTGAATGGAAGGTGATACAATGAAAGTAATTTTTATTCGAGATTTAAAAGGACAAGGTAAAAAGGGAGAAATAAAAGAAGTAAAAGATGGCTATGGAAATAATTTTTTAATTAAAAATGGATATGCTGTTTTAGCTAATTCTTCTAATATGACAAAGTTAAAAAATGAAGAGGCACGTCGTGGAATTGAAGAAACATTAAAAGTTCACGATATGGAAGATTTAAAAAAAGAAATTGAATCAAAAACATTTGAATTTAAAGCCAAAACTGGTAAAGAAGGAAAAATGTTTGGACAAATTTCTGTAAAACAAATCAAAGAGGCATTGAGTAAAGAAGGATATCAGATTGATAAAAAACAAATTCATTTAGATTATCCAATTCAAAGTTTAGGAACTCATTTCGTTGATATTGAATTACATAAAAAAGTGATTGCAAAAATGAAAGTTCACGTAAAATAGAAGTAGCTCGGGGGGATTACGATGAAAGAAAGAGTGATACCACATAATATTGAAGCAGAACAATCTGTGTTAGGTTCTATGTTTTTATCAAAATATGCAGCCCAAAAATGTGTGGAAAATTTAGATAAAGATTTATTTTACTCTGATCAACACAAAAAAATATTTGAAGTTATGAGTGACTTGTTAGAACGACAAGTACCGATTGATTTTACAACTGTGAGTGCAGAGTTAGATAAAAGAAAATGGTTAAAACAAGTTGGAGATGTAGAATATTTAAGTGAACTTACAAATATTGTTCCTAGTGCAGCCAATGTAGATAATTATATGCAGATTGTAGAAGAAAATGCAATTTTAAGACGATTAATTGAAGAGTCGACTGAGATTGCAAATGACTGTTTTGGAGCTACTGGAGATATTAGTGAGTTATTAGATAATGCTGAAAAAAAGATTTTAAATGTTGTAAAAACGAGAAAAGGAACAGAATTTCGCAGTTTATCTGAAGTTTTAAATAAAACCCAAATAGACTTGGAAAAATTATCTAAAAATAAGGGAGAAATTACTGGAATTGCAACTGGTTTTTACGATTTGGATCGTATTACTTCAGGATTTCATGAAAATGAGTTAATCATCATTGCTGCACGTCCAGCAATGGGAAAGACTGCCTTTGCTCTTAACTTAGCGATGAATATGGCAAATAATACAGAGAAGGCTGTAGCGATTTTTAACTTAGAAATGGGTGCAGAACAACTTGCTATGCGTATGATTGCGAGTGCAGGACAAATTGATAGTAGAAAGCTTCGTACAGGACGTTTAGAACATCAAGATTGGAAACGTGTTAATGAAGCAATGAGTAGACTTGCAAACAAAAAGATATATATTGATGATACACCAGGGCTTTCTATTAGTGATATTCGTTCTAAATGTCGTCGTTTATCAGCAAGTGATACCGGACTTGCCGCTGTAATTATTGATTATTTGCAATTAATTAGTGGTTCTAGCAAGTATGCAGGACAAAGACAACAAGAGGTATCAGAAATTTCTCGTTCTTTAAAAACAATGGCGATGGAATTAAATATTCCAGTCATTGCATTAGCGCAACTTTCTCGTAGTGTGGAAAGTCGTGATGATAAAAGACCAATTCTAAGTGATTTAAGAGAATCTGGTTCTATTGAACAAGATGCTGATTTAGTTGCTTTCTTATATCGTGATGATTATTATCATAAAGAAAATGCAATCGATGAAAATACAAGTCGAAGTGAACTTTTAATCCGTAAAAATCGTAGTGGTCCAACTGCGACCGTGGATTTAATTTTCAAATTACAAACTTCTACTTTTTTAAATTTTATTAACCGTGAAGAATCATAGTTTGTATTGGAATAGAAAGGTATGTGATTTATGAAGAAAATAGGTTTATTTTTATTAGCAATCATTCTAATTAGTACTGTATTTGTGTCTGGTTTTCAATCAAAGGGAGATGTAGAGCCAAATACAGTTTACGAAGTTTATTTGGATGATGAGGTAATTGGAAGAGTAAAGTCAAAAGAAGCATTAGAAGATTATATTGATCAAAAGGGAGAGGCGTATAAGAAAAAGTTAAATGCCGATAAAGTATATGCACCAAATGGTCTCGAAATCAAGAAAGTAATCACATACGATAAAGAAGTAGATCAAGTTGCGGATATTTATCAAAAAATTTCTGAAAAAAAACCATTTACGATTAAAGGTTATCGTTTAACGATTCAAGACGGTGATGATAAAATAAGAATCTATATTGATAAAAAATCAGTCGCAAAGGAAGCGTTAGAAAATACTGTAAAGACGTTTATTGGAACAGAGGCATATCAAGCCTATATGGATGATACACAAAGTCAAATTACAACAACTGGAAGTTATATTGATAATATTTATATTAATAACAATATGACAATGAGTGAAAGTAATATTCCTGTAACAGAGAAAATATATACTGATTCTACAGAATTATCACAATTTCTATTATTTGGAGAAAATAATAACAAAAAAAATTATACGGTCCAAGTAGGAGATACAATTAGCCAAGTTGCATTTAACAATCAGATTAGTGTGAATGAGTTTTTGATTTCTAATCCTGAATTTACGAGTGAAAAAAGTTTATTATTTCCTGGACAAACAGTGGTTATTGGGATGACAGATCCACAGATACAAGTTGTTTCTGTAGTGACTCAAACATCTGATGTTGTAAATAGTTATTCTACAGAAGAACGATATGATTCAAGTAAATTAGTTGGAGAAGATGAAGTTATTCAAGAAGGAGAAGATGGACTAGACCGTGTTACACAAGAATTAACTTCAATTAATGGTGATGTTGTATCTACGGAAATTCAATCTCGTGAAGAGTTAAAACCAGCTATTAAGAAGATTGTTGTAAAAGGAGATAAGGTAATTCCTTCTGTTGGATATGGTGCATGGTATTGGCCAGTTCCAAGTCATTATGTAATTAGTCCGATGGGATATCGTATTGATCCAATTAGTGGTACACGTTCTTTGCATACAGGAGCAGATATTTCAGAAAGTTGTGGTCAACCAATTTGGGCTGCAAATAATGGCGTTGTCACAGAAGCTGCTTATCGTCCGGATTTAGGAAATGGAAACTATGTTACAATCAACCATAATAATGGCTATTATACACTATATGCCCATATGTCTAGCTATATTGTAAAGGTAGGTCAAGTAGTAGAAAAAGGACAATTAATTGGATATGTTGGAAGAACCGGAAGAGCAACAGGATGTCATCTACATTTTGAAGCATGGGTAAACGGAGCACCACGACGTGGTACTGCTTACAATGCATTATTGTTATACTAATGAAAGTAAGTGTTTTAGCAAGCGGTAGTAAGGGAAATTCTACTTATATTGAAACGGATCATCATAAGTATTTAGTTGATCTTGGAACAACTTCTACTTATGTAGAAAAAAAATTAAAAGAATTAAAAATTGATCCAAAAGAAATTGATGGGATTTTCCTTACCCATACACACGTAGACCATATTAGTGGTTTACGTGTCTTTATAAAAAGATATCATCCTGAATTATATGTAAGTCAAATTATGTATGATGAATTAATAAAAACATATCCTGATTTTTCTTATACAATTATTGATAAATATTTAGAAGTTGATACATTTCATGTTACTGTTTTTAAGACAAGTCACGATGTAGATGATTCCAATGGTTATTTATTTGAAGAAGCTGATTCATCAATTGTTTATATAACAGATACTGGATATTTAAATCAAAAGTATTTTTCAATGTTAAAAAATCGTAGCATTTATATTATGGAAAGTAATCATGATATCAATCTTTTGATGAATGGTTCATATCCATACCATTTAAAACAACGTATACTGGGGGATAGAGGGCATTTATCTAATATAGATAGTAGCTATTATCTATCCAAATTAATTGGGAAAAATACAGAAAAAATTATACTGATTCATTTAAGCGAAGAAAATAATGATGAGAAGATTGCTTATGATACATGTGTCGAAAAGATACCATATCCAGTTCCAGTAATTGTTTCTAGGCAAAAAGAACAAACGGAGTTGATTGAAGTATGATAAAAATTATCTGTGTGGGAAAAGTAAAAGAATCTTTTTATCGTGAGGCAATTCAAGAATATCAAAAACGTTTATCCAAATATACGAAGTTAGAAATCATTGAAGTACCGGATAGTACGACCAATCGACCTGAGGAAAACCGCCAAAAAGAAAGAGAATTGATTCAAAAATATATTGGTGCAAGAGATTATATTGTTACTTTAGAAATAGAAGGAAAGCAGATGTCTAGTGAAACATTCTCTCAAAAAATTGAATCCATTTATCAAACAAATTCTACAATTACATTTATTATTGGTGGTTCAGATGGAATTGCAGACCAATTAAAACAAAAAAGTCATTTTGCCTTATCTTTTAGTAAAATGACATTTCCTCATCAATTATTCCGTGTTATTTTATTAGAACAAATTTATCGTGCATATAAAATACAAAATCACGAAACTTATCATAAATAATTGTATAAAATAGAAAAAGTCGCTCATTATGACAATGTAAGGGAGCGATTTTTTATGAAAAAATATATCATAATTGGTTTAATTTCTATTTTATTTTTTCAAACATTTAGTACAAAATCAACAAATTTACTAATTCCGGAAGAAGCGATTCGTTTACGTGTTTTAGCAAATTCTAATAGTACGGAAGATCAATATATAAAAATGAAAGTAAGCGAGGCAGTACAAAAAGATTTATATACATTGCTAAAAGATACAAAAGGAATTGAATCTGCACGAACAAAAATTGGACAAAATTTACCTAATTTACGAATAAAAGTTGCAGATACGTTAAAGCAACAGAATAGTAATTTAACGTTTCAATTGGATTATGGTCTTCATTATTTTCCACAAAAAACATATAAAGGAGTTACTTATCAAGAGGGAAATTATGAATCTTTACTAGTAACATTAGGAAAAGGCGAAGGAGATAATTGGTGGTGTGTTTTATTTCCACCACTTTGCATTATGGAAGCCGAAGAAACTGAAGCAAAAGAGGAAACAGAATACAAGTTTTTTATTCAAGAATTAATCGAAAAATATTTATAAATACAATGCATAGAATAATTTAGGTGATTCTATGCATATTTTTATTGTATTATTAATTGCAATTAGTTTATCAATGGATGCTTTTTCCCTTTCTCTTTTATATGGAACATTAAATTTAAAAAGAAACTTTATTTGGAAATTATCCATTATTGTCGCCTCCTATCATTTCTTTATGCCACTATTAGGACATTTTTTTGGAAAATTATTATTTCACATTTTACCATTAAATCCAGAATTCATTGTATCAATTATATTATGTTTTATTGGAATACAAATGATTTTTGAAAGTTTAAAGCAAGAAAAAGAAGTAAAAGTACTAAGTTTACTAGAATTGTTGATGTTTGGGTTTGCCGTATCAATGGATAGTTTTTCAGTAGGAATAGGCCTTTCAGCAATCTCAAATCATCTATTGCTATGTTCTTTTGTTTTTTCTATTTGTAGTGGTTTATTTACTTTTTTTGGTTTAAATTTAGGAAGAAAATTAAATTCAATATTTGGGATGATTGCCCCAATATGTGGGGGTATGATTCTAATTATTTTAGGAGTAATCTATGGTCTATAATTGTTTTCTATGGTAAAACTTGTTATAATAAAATAGGTGATATAATGTTAGAGAATACAAAAGATATGTTAGAAAAAGCAAAAAATGAAAAATATGCAATACCTCACTTTAATATTAATAATTTAGAATGGACCAGATTTATTTTAGAAACTTGTGAAGAAGAAAAAAGTCCTGTTATTTTAGGAGTAAGTGAAGGAGCCAAAAAATATATGGTAGGCTTTTCTACTGTTGCAGAGATGGTAAAAGCTATGATACGAGAGTTAAATATTACAATTCCTGTGGCATTACACTTAGATCATGGAAGTAGTGTTGCATCTTGTAAAGAAGCAATCGATGCAGGTTTTACATCTGTAATGATTGATGCTTCTAAATATAGTGTTGAAGAAAATATTCAGATGACGAAGGAAGTAGTTCATTATGCTCATGATAAACATGTCACAGTTGAAGCAGAAATTGGACATGTTGGAGGAGAAGAAGATGGAGTTGCTGATGAATTAGCATATGCAAAAGTAGAAGATGCAGTTCGTTTAGCAAAAGAGACAGGAATTGATTCTTTAGCACCTGCTTTAGGAAGTGTACATGGTATTTATAAAGGAGAACCAAAGTTAGATTTTGAGCGTATGTTAAAAATAAAAGAATTAACTAATTTACCACTTGTATTACATGGTGGTTCGGGAATTCCTGATGTATTGATTCAAAAAAGTATTACATGTGGAATATGTAAGTTAAATATTAATACTGATTTGCAAATTGTATGGGCAAAATCCGTTCGCCAGTTTTTAAATGAAAATCAAGTGGTGTATGATCCAAGAAAAATCATAAAATCTGGAGAACAAGCGATGAAGAATATGATAAAAGAGAAGATTTATTTATTAAGAAGTAATGGGAAAGCATAACAAAAGTGCTATAAAGTCATAAAATATATAGGAGTGGAAATATGAAAAAGTTAGTAATTCAAGGTGGAAACCCACTTTCTGGAACAATCCATATCAGTGGTGCAAAAAACAGTGCTGTGGCATTAGTTCCAGCAAGTTTATTGTCGGATGAAGAAGTTGTGATTGATCAGATTCCTAATATTACAGATATTGATGCTTTAGATGAAATTCTAATATATTTAGGAGCAACAATAAAAAGAGAAGGATCTACGATGACCATTCATTCAGAAAAGATTCAAAACAAGGAAATTCCAGAGGAAATTTCTAAAAAATTAAGAGCTTCTTATTACTTTATGGGAGCTTTATTAGGAAAATATAAAAAAGTAGAGATGTATTTTCCAGGAGGATGTGCCATTGGGAAAAGACCAATTGATCAACATTTAAAAGCATTTGAAGCATTAGGAGCAACAATTCAAATAGAGGGAAATAAATATAAAATAGAAGCAGATAAATTAATTGGGAATGATATATATTTGGATTGTGCAAGTGTTGGAGCAACTATGAATGCTATGTTAGCAAGTGTAAAAGCGGTTGGAAAGACAGTTATTCACAATGCTGCAAAGGAACCTGAAATTGTCAATGTTGCAACACTTCTAAATAATATGGGTGCAGATATTGAGGGTGCTGGAACGAGTGAGATCATTATTACTGGTGTAGAAAAATTGGGAAAAGCATATATTGAAGTAATTCCTGATCGAATAGAAGCTGGTACATATATTATTTTAGGAGCTTTATTGGGAAATCCATTGACAATTGAAAATATTATTCCAAATCATATCGAAGCATTACTCTCTAAGTTAAAAGAAATAGGTGTACCATATGATTTATCTGCCAATCGTATTACTGTTTGGGCAAAATCGGATTTAACACCAACCGCGATAACAACTGCTGTATATCCAGGCTTTCCAACAGATTTACAACAGACAATTACAACGCTTTTGACACTGGTTCCTGGTACCTCAAAAGTGACAGAAACAATTTATGAAAATCGTTTCCAAAATATTTCTTATTTAAATGAAATGGGAGCCAAAATAAAAGTAGACGGTGATACACTCACTATTGAAGGTGTTGATAAATTACATGGAAATGTAGTTCAAGCTACAGATTTAAGAGCAGGAGCATGTTTATTTCTAGCTGGATTAAAAGCAGATGGAACGACAACAATAGAACATGTAGAATATGTATTACGTGGTTATGAAAATATTATTGAAAAATTAACACAGGTTGGTGCTAAAATAGAACTAAAAGAAATATAGTAAAAGTAGAGAAATCTACTTTTTCTTTTTTTGGGGGAGATATTATGAAACTAAAAACAGCCCTTGTTCTTGCTTTAACTTTATTTATTGTATTTGTGATTTATTTATCTCATATCGATAAAAAAGTATATTACGTTGCGTTAGGTGATTACCAGGCATTAGGACTTACCAATGAAGGAATTATTACATATGGTTATACTGACTATTTAAAAGATTCATTAAAAAAAGAAAACAAGTTGGAAACTTATATTATTGGTTACGCAAAAGATAATGCACGTATTACAGATATTATTCATGATATAGAAAAAAATAAAAAAATTCAAATTAATGATAAAACACAAACATTAAAAAATGCACTCATAAAGGCAGATTTGGTAACATTATCTGTAGGAATGAATGATCTATTTTATAAAATTGGTGTTAATCCGGACTTGCAAACATTAAACTATAACGAAGTTTATTATCATGTAGATGAAATGATGGAAGATCTGGAGCAGTTATTTGAATTATTAAGAGAATATTGTAAAGAGGATATTATTATGACGGGATTTTATAATCCGATTGATATAAGTAATGAAAAGTTAAATGAAATTTTAGTATATGTCAATACTCGTTTAGAAGAAACTGCAGATATGTACCAGATCTCAATTGTTTCTATTAACTCATTTTTCGAAGATAGAAATGGGCAAATACAGAGTATTTATCCATCTAAAGAAGAATATCAAAAAATCAGTGAAACAATTAATGAAATGATGTATAAAACTTTGTTAAAAGATTAAAACATGTTATAATGCTAGTGAGGTGAATGAAATGGAACAAAAAAACTTGTTTGCAAAAATATTTTTATGGTTGTTTATTGGTTTACTAATTACATTCGGAACAGCATATTATGTATCCACACAAGAATTTTTAATTTTAAATGTCTTAAGATTAAGTTGGATATGGTTCATACTAGAAATTGGTATTGTAATTTTTTTAAGTGCAAGAATCACTAAAATGAGTTCGTTTACAGCAAAATTATCTTTTGCACTTTATAGTTTTATTACGGGATTAACTTTGTCTTATATTTTCTTATTATTCTTATTACCATCTATTTTAATTATCTTTTTAGCAACTGCAATTATGTTTGGTATATTTGGTTTGTTTGGTTATTTCACAAATGTTAATTTATCAAAAATATCTACGATTTTACTAATGGGATTATTAGGAGTTATTATTGCAAGTTTGATTAACATTTTTATTGGAAGTACTGCTTTAGATTTTGGAATTTCTATTATTGGAGTACTTGTATTTACTATTTTTGTTGCATACGATATTCAAAAAGCAAAAATGTATTCTACTTTTGATACAATTCCAGAAGACAACTTAGCAATTTACGGAGCATTAAATTTATATTTAGATTTTATTAATATTTTCTTACACTTATTATCTATTTTTGGAAATAGTAGAGATTAAGAGAAAATACTTGCCAAATAAAAAGAAATTTGATATATTATAAAAGTATTTATATCTATGGCATGAATTTGTCATGGCGGAAGGAGAGATTACAGTATGAAAAAGAATATTCATCCAGAATATATGGACGCTACTGTTACATGTGCTTGTGGTAATACATTTCAAGTAAAAAGTAATCGTAGTGAGATCCATGTAGAAGTTTGTAGTCAATGTCATCCAGCTTATACTGGTAAAAATTCACAATCAGGAAAAAGAGCAGGAAATATTGAAAAATTCAACAAAAAATATAATCGTACAACGAAAGAAGCATAAACTTCTTTTTTTTGCCAATGGGGGGAAAGTATGGAAAAAATGGCAGTTAACAATATTTATGTTACAGATGGTCTACATTTAGATGCGGTAAAAAAGATACAAGAATTTTGTGATCAGGATATCTACACATTAGATTTATTGAAAGAAGAAGAAAAAAAATCATGGTATCAAATTCAAGAACAAAGAACAAATTGCTTTTATAAGATGATTTCTTTATTAAATATAGAAGATATGGATTCTGTTAAAGAATTATTATTACTTGCTAAAAATTTATATTTATATGAACAAGAAACAAAAGAGGAAGTATCTCCTTATTTATCTATGATTTTTTCTTATGAAGATCCAGTTCATATGGGAGAAGCAATTACATACCAAATTGCATTATCTTTATTAGAAGAATACCTAGTTATTAATTGTACAAATTATCATAGTAGTATTCGTCAAAGAAAATTATTTAAAACATTAAAAGATAATCCTGCATATATTGAATTACAAGATCAACTTGCAAAATTAAATGAAATGTCTTCATTTACTTATCGCAATAAAATTTATACAAAAACCATTTAAAAAAATCGTCTAACACAATAGACGATTTTTTATTTATCAATTAAATGTAAGTTATCTAATAAAATACCAGTACCTTCAGCAACACAAGTAAGTGGACTTTCTGCAATAAATACAGGAACTTTTAGTTCATGAGATAATAATTGATCGAATCCTTTAATTAAAGATCCACCACCAGTAATTACAATTCCTTTATCAATAATATCAGCAGATAATTCAGGTGGTGTTTGTTCTAATACATTTTTAGCCTGATGAACTAATAAATATACACTTTCACGCAAAGCTTCTTCTACTTCATCAGAAGACAGTGTAATTGTATGAGGAAGTCCTGTTACTAAATCTCTACCTCTTACTTCCATTTTCTCTACAGTATCACTTGGGTATACAGAACCGATTGTCATTTTGATTTCTTCAGCAGTACGATCTCCCACTAATAACTTATATTTATCTTTGATATATTTAATAATATCATTATCAAAAGTATTTCCAGCTACTTTAATAGAACAACTTGTTACAATTCCACCTAGAGAAAGAATTGCGATATCAGTTGTTCCCCCACCAATATCGATTACCATGTTTCCACTTGGTTTTGATATATCCATACCGGCTCCAATAGCAGCAACTTTTGGTTCTTCTTCTAGAAATACTTTTTTTGCTCCAGTTCTTTCAGCAGCTTCTTTAATTGCATTTTTTTCTACTTGGGTAATGTTTGAGGGACAACAAATTAAAATACGTGGTCTTGATAAAAAACTTTTCCCATTTACTTTACGAATATAGTGATTTAACATGATCTCTGTTAAATTAAAATCAGCAATCACCCCATCTTTCATTGGTCTGATTGCTTGTACTCTACCAGGAGTTCTTCCTAACATTTCGCGCGCTTCAGTTCCAACGGCAAGTGGCTTCTTTGTTTCAGAATCAATGGCAACGACACTAGGCTCATTTAACACGATTCCTTGACCTTTAATGTATATTAAAACGTTTGCTGTTCCTAAGTCTATTCCAATGTCTTTTGTAAACATTTACCATCCCTCCTCGTATTAACTCTATTTATTATATCACAAACTCTCTTGATTGAATAGGAAAATTATAGTTTCTGAAACTTTTTTTTCGTTGATTCTCCTCCTCTAATATGACGAATACAATTATGAAAATTCAAAATTTTTTCTACTTCTAAGTAAAGAGTTTGATCTACTTTTTTTAATCTTTCATGCAAGTCTTTGTGTACTGTACTTTTGGATACATAAAAATGATTCGCGATCTCTCTAACAGTATGCCCAGTTTTTAACATATAATAAGCTTCATCCATCATTCTTTTATAAATTTTTGTATTCATGCCTCACCCCTTAATTCATTATATAAATAAGTATTTGATTTATACGAAAAAAAGAGCATTTGCTCTTATTTTTCTTCTACTTTTTTGTCAAAGTAATCATTTGGATTTACTGTCTGACCATTATCGATTAATTCAAAGTGCAAATGATTTCCTAAATCTTTTTCGACATTTGATGTACCACTTTTTCCAAGAACTTGCCCTTGTTTTACAGTATCTCCCTGTTTTACATTAACACTGCTAAGACTTTGATATACACTAATTAAATTATTTTCGTGTTTGACTTCAATAATCTTTCCTAGTAATTCATCATCTTCCACACTACTAACAGTTCCATCTAAGATTGCCGTAACATCAAAGTTTTCTTTTCCGCCGAAACTGATACCACTATTTTGTAAATAGGTTGATTCATATAAAATAAGAGAATTTTCTTGTTTTGTACTATCAGCTTTGTAATCATAATAATCTTTTACTACAGTAATATCAGGATCGGTATATGGTCTTGTAATTACGACATCATCGTTTACAACTGGTTCTGCATTATCAAAGATAGTTTCAGAAACATAACCATATTTATCTTCATCTTTAAAACCTTCTTGATTTACTAAACTTTCAATCATATAGGCACAACCTAAGACAAGAACAATTGCACTTACATAAACAAAAGGAATTACTGACTTTTTCAATCTTCTTTGTTTCACACTATCACCTCTATTTAAAGTGTGAACAAAAAAAGAAAATTTATTCAATTTTCTGTATTTCAATTCCTTGATAGTAATATTTTAAAATTTCTTGGTAGTTTGATCCATTTTCTGCCATGCCGTATGCACCATATTGACTCATACCAACACCATGACCAAATCCTTTTGTATGAATTACGATTTGTTCCTCATTTTTTTGAATTTCAAAAAAACTAGAACGTAATCCAAGGGCAGTTGTAACATCACTCGCTTTAAAATCTTTTCCATTTATATTTAATGTTCTTACACGTCCAGTAGATGTTCTATCTGTAATTTGGATGGAAAAGTTAGAATTTGCGTCTAGGTTTAGTTTTTGATAGAATTCTTCTAATGTAAATGTCTTAGAGTCTTCAAATACTGGGGATATATCTTCTTCCCAATCGGATTTAACACTTCGTAGATATGGTAAACTCTCTTGAAATACTTCTTCGCAATTTTCTGTATAACCAGTACTAGTTGAAAAAAAGAACGCTTGTGCAATCTCTCCTTGATAAGTGAGATATTCTCCTTGTGTATCTAATACGGCTTTTTGAATACGGTTCATCTTTTCTTCATAGTCATCTTTCCATCGCTCTTTTAATTCATCGTTATTGTAATATACTTGATTTGCGACAGTATCTACAACATCGTATTCTTGTTCTTTTGCGTATTCAATTTTTCTCAATACATAAGTTCTTGCTGCAACAGCTTGTGCTTTTAATGCTTCCATTGGAAATGTTGTAGGCATCTCTCCAGATAATACGCCAATGACATATTTTTCTAAAGGAACTTTCTCAATTGTATTTAATTTTTCCCTTTTAACTCTCACAATTTGATTTGATTCAAAATGAACTGTTGTTTTTTCTTGTGTCTGTATTAATAAAACAATAAGAAAGGGAACGAGTAGTAAAATTATCGTTAAGGTTATTATTTTTTTCATATTACTATTATATCCATATATAGAGAAAAAATTTGTCAGAATACATGCAACAAAAAAATATAGATGTAAATAGATCTATATTTTATACAATAATTGCAGAATTTACAAAAAAATCATAAAAGAAATTAACAACTAAATAGGATAATCCTAAACAAGTCATTAAATATAATAATTTTACTTGAAATTCATGATTTTTCTTAAATTTATTATTTAAATTAAGCGAATCAAGAGCAAAGATAGAAAGTGGGACAACAATAATATATAAAATTGTTTTAATTGTCATATTCATCTATTTCCTTTACTCTTTTTTGATAGCGCTCAATATTCATAAATGGCGTATTTAGAAAAGTATCCACCATTTCTAATGCAAGACTTGTAGGAGTTTGTTCTCCCATAGTAATGACATTTGCATCATTATCTCGTCTTGTCATTTCTACTTCATGTACATTATTTACTTTTGCACATCTAACATGATGAACTTTATTACAAGCAATGCTCATTCCAATTCCTGATCCACAAATGAGAATTCCGTAGTCAATTTTGTGATCACGAACTGCTTCTCCCACTTGAAAAGCATATTTCGTATAATCGACATTTTCTTTTGTATCAGATCCAAAATTCACGACTTCATATCCTTTGTCAATGAGATATTGACTGATTTCTTGTTTTAAACGCACACCATGATGATCATTTCCAATTCCTATTTTCATAGTGCCTCCTTATGCTTCTTTCTGATCAGGATTTGTTTTTACTAATACTTTTTGTTTTGTTCCTAATTCCATTTTCTCTTGATATACATGTTCTTTGTTTTCTGTAACCAATTCTTGTCCGATTGTAATGGTTTCTCCATCTTTCATCTTTTGAATTGTGTTTTGCTCTAATGTTACTTTATATGGCTTTTCTATTTCTTTTCCATTTGTTGTAACAACGGTTTTTTTAGTTGGTTCGAATAAAAGAGGATTTTTTTCTTCTGGATTACAGATAATAAAATTTTCTGTTTGATTATTTATCGTTTTTGCTTGAATGAAATGAGAATCAATTTTTAACATTTTCATAATGTTATGTGAAATCATAACGATTTGTTCTTGTGATAATTTATCTGATTGTTCATGACCGAAACGAGATAATACTTCCATTGCTCTATCTTCTAAAGATGATGTAGTTGCACGATATGATTCGATTTGGGCAAGTAAAGTTGGATAGTATAAATTAAAATTATTATTGTTTATAAAGTTTTTGGTTCCATAATAGTTTTCATTTTGAAATGGAGACACTTCTTCTTGGTTATTACTTAATTCATGAATTTTTTTCTCTGCAAATTTACTAACACGATTCATTTGAGTTTCATTTGTATTCTCTTTTACAGCACTTGTTTTTTTTATGACTGCATCTATATTATGTGAAAATTTTTGAAATAAATCATCATAATTTTCTGTTACTTGTTTTAAATAATTTTTAGAGCATTGATTTAAATTTTTTTCAACATTTCTAAAATTAATATTTTCACTTTCTTTTGTTTTTCTTGCTTTCGCAATTAATGTATAAACACCGTCATCACAAAATAATTCTTGCTTTTTTTCACATACTTTTTTTAATCTGATATTCATGTTTTCTTTTGTTTGTTGTACACTAAATTCAATATGATCTATAGTTTTTGGTAAGGTATTATCTTCAAAACTTGGTTTTTCAATTTCACTGCTTAAAAGATCTGGCAATGTTTTTAAATACTGTTCCATATCTTGGCAACATGAAAACAGTTCTTTATTAGTATGTTCTATATGATCGTTATGGCTATTATTAAAAACTCTTGAAACTTCATCAAAAGGTATTGTTAATCCATTTTTATTTAATAATGAGTATACATTTTGTGAATATTCTAAAGAACATAATAAATTGTCCTTTGTTAATTCATGAAATAATGAATCTGCAGTTAAATTAATATTGACTGCATTTTGTAGTTCATAAATTGCTGTCACATTTGCCATAAATAACACCTCTTTATTTTCCTATATTTCTAATAATAGTATAGCACACCACTATACAAATATGTATAAAAAACGACAATATATGAGTCAAGCAATTGTCAATAAAATAATCGTGTATCATAAGAGGTTTTATTGACGGAGAATACAAAAAACGTTATACTAATAATAATGAAAAAAACAGATTTTAAAGAAAGGATGATAAAGGTGAAGTTTACGGAGTTATCAGAAAAAGAATTTACTGCTTTTGAAAAGGATCATCCCTATGGAAGTTTTTATCAAACCATTGGTTGGGGAAAATTAAAGAAAAGAAATGGCTGGAACTACTATTTAGTAGGTTTAAAAGACAGTGAGAAAATTGTAGCAGGAGCTTTACTGCTAGAAAAAAAATTACCAATGGGACTTTCTTTTATCTATTCACCGCGTGGTTTTTTAATTGATTATTTAGATGAGAAACTATTAACTACTTTTACACAGGAAATAAAAAAATTTGCTCGTAAGCATCATGCAATATTCATAAAAATAGATCCATACGTACAATTAAGAGAACGCGATATCGATGGGAATGTTGTAGAAAATGGTTTTGATAACGAAAAAGCAATTGAAAATTTAAAAAAATTAGGTTTTCGTCATAATGGATATACTTTAAATATGGAGGATTTGCAACCTCGTTTTGCATTTGCTCTTAATTTGGAAGGAAAAACGACAGAAGAACTATTAAAAGATATGGAATCAAAAACACGTCAACTGATTCATAAGAATGAAAAAAATGGTATCATCACGAGAGAAATCACAATAGATGAAGTTGATAAGTTTAAAGAAATTATGCAACATACTGCAGATCGTAGGGGATTTATTGATCGTCCATTGAGCTATTATAAAAATATGTTAACGGATTTAAAAGACGGAGCTAAAATTATTATTGCTGAAATTGATTTGGAAGATTATAATCAACGTTTAAAAAATGAAATTTCTGCTTCTGAAAAGATTGTAAAAGAAAAAGAAGAGGCATTAAGTGATCCTACAAAGAAAATTAATCCGGACAAAACAAAGAAGAAGATTGAACAGGAACAAGCAAATATAAAACGTCTTACTAAAAAACTGGAGGAAGGCGAACACTTATTACAGAAGCACGGTAAAATATTAACACTTGGTGGTATTATTTTCATGCTTCACGGTAGTGAGATTTTATCACTTTTTGGTGGTTCTTATGAAGAGTATAAAGATTTCTTAAGTCCATATTCTACATATTTTCATATGATTCAATACGGGGTAGAACACGGATATAAGAAATATAATTTTTATGGAATTAGTGGAGATTTTGCAAATAAGAAAAATGAATTATACGGCTTATATGATTTGAAACGTGGTTTTGGTGGCCATGTAGAAGAATACTTAGGTGAATTTGATTTAGTTACGAAACCATTTATGTATCATGTATATCACATAGCATTTGCTCTTTATGGAAAAGTAAAAAAGTGGAAGAGAAAGAGGGGATAACGTGCAATTTTGTGAGTTATCAAAAGAAGAATTTAGAAAATTTTTAGAAAGCAGTCCTATGCAAAGTTTTCTACAAACACCTGAAATTGGAGAATTACGAAAAAAAGGTGGATGGAATGTTGATTTTGTAGGAGTAAAAGAAAATAAAAAAATTATTGCAGCAACGATGCTAGTTAGTAAAAAAAATTTTATGAATTCTTATGAATTTTATTCATCTCGTGGTCCATTATTAGACTTTCATAATCGTGAATTGGTTATATTTTTCTTTCAACACTTAAAGAAATATATACAAAAGAAAAATGGATATATTTTAAGAATTGATCCGTACTTAATTTACCACGAACGTGATATTGATGGAAATATTGTCGAACATGGAGTGAATAATGAATCCGTTGTACAATTATTAAAAAAACTTGGTTTTAAAAGAAAAGAAGCAACAGAACAAGTACAATACATGTTTTCAATTGATTTAGGAAAATCAAATGAAGAAATTTTTCAATCTTTTCGTTCTAATGTAAGAAATTATATCCGTAAAACAGAAAAAATGGGAATTGTTGTAAAAGAACTGACAAAAGGTGAATTACCGGTTTTAAAAAAGATTACTGAAGAAACTGGAAAAAGAAAAGGATTTATCGATAAATCATTAACTTATTATGAAGATATGTATGATTTATTTCATCCTCGTGGGGAAATCCGCTATCTATTAGCATCTATTTACTTAGATGATTATTTAGATAAATTACGTCAAGAATTAAAAGAGTATGAAACAAGACTAGAAAATACAGAAGATGTTCATTCTAAAAAAGGACTTAGAAAGTCCTTAAGTATTAATATTGAAAATACAAAGAAAAGGATTGATGAAACGGAAAAAATTATTCAAAAAGAAGGGACACAATTAGATTTATCTGCAGCTATGTTTATGATGACTGGACATGAAGTGATTTATCTATTTAGTGGAAATTATGATGAATATATGAAATTTAATGCGCAATATGCCATCCAATGGAATATGATTCAATATGCCAATGATCATGGCTTTGATAAGTATAACTTTTATGGGATTAGTGGAAATTTTGATGAGAACGATTCTGAATATGGTGTTTATGAATTTAAAAGAGGTTTTTCAGGTTATGTAGAAGAATTAATTGGTGAGTTTCAAATGCCAATTGATGTTAAGAAATATACTGCTTTTAATGTTTTAAATAATACGAAACGATTTATCAAACGATGCATAGGGAGGTAGTCGTATGAATTACGAATTTAAGACAAATATTGAAAAAAAGGAATATGATCAATTCACACAAAAAGCAGAGATTCTTTCTTTTATGCAAGAATATGGCTGGGCATTTGTAAAACATGAGTGGAAACATTTTCACTGTGGTTTATATTGCGATGGAAAATTAGTAGCAACAGCTCTTGTATTAAAAAGATCTTTACCACTTGGGATATCTCTTATGTACATTCCAAGAGGAATTTTGATTGATTATAAAGATCAAGAAATATTAAAAGTTTTTACAGAATATCTTCGTAAATTAGCAAAACGAGAACATGCTTATGTAGTAAAAATAGATCCAAACTTTTGTTATAAAGAATATTCTATTAAAGAAATTGAAAAAAAAGAACCTGTGGAAATTCCAATCAATTATTCTATTGATTATAAATTAAAACATCAGAACTTGTTATCTTGTGGATATCGTTTTAAAGGATATACAAAGTCAATTCAAGATACATTACAACCTCGCTATCATATGTATATTCCATTAATTAATACAAAAAATGAATTTTTAACTCCTGCTGAAGTGAAAACAAGTTTTAAGAAAAGAATTCGTAGCTACATTGGAAATTATCATGAAAAAAGAGGAGTAACTTATTTTCATACATCAGATCCAAAATATTTAGATATGTTTATGGAAGTGATTACACAAACAGAAAAACGTCAAAATATTCGTTTGCGTAATAAAGCATATTTTGAAAAAATGATGGAAGAATATAAAGGAGAATCTTATTTGTTTTTTGGAATGTTAAATTTAGAAACATATTTGAATTTTCTTAAGGACAATAATGGAAAAGAAGATGAAATTGAAGAAGTAACTAATCTTTTAAAAAAGGGACAAAGTGAAATTGTGTTGTCAGCTGCATTTGTAATGATTCCTCAAAATAAAGGAATCAAGACGAGTGAATATTTATATGCAGGAAATCATCTTTTGTTCACAAAATTAAATGTATCTGTAGGATTGGTTTATGAAATATGTAAATATTCTTTAGAACAGAAATGTCAGTATTGTAATTTAGGTGGTATTAATGGTACTTTTGATGATCATTTAACTCCATTTAAATCACGATTTAATGCAGTTGTATTTGAATTTGCGGGAGAATATGATCTTGCAATTCAAAAAGTTCGATATCATTTATATGAATTTGGTATGCCTGTTTTAAAAAAGATATACCGTTTCATTCGTAGAAAATAATAAAACAGTAGAAAATATAACAAATTTTTGATAAAATGAAGTTGGTGGTATACATATGAACAATGAAGTTATTAGACAAGTCTTTCTCATGTTAGGGACAACTTTCCTATTTTCGCTTTGTATTACACCAGTAATTAAAATGATCGCGAAACATGTTGGAGCAATGGATATTCCAAATGAGAGAAAAGTGCATAAAGTACCAATGCCAAGATTAGGTGGCTTATCTATTTTCTTTGGCTTTTTACTTGGATATATGTTATTTGGTGACCAGAGTATTGTTATGAATTCTGTTCTCATTGCTAGTTTTGTAGTAATTTTAATTGGCGTATTTGATGATATTAAGCCACTAAGAGCTTCTATCAAATTTATTGGACAATTAGTTGCTGCCTGTATTATTGTGTTTTATGGAAATATTATCTTAAGAGATGTGAGTGCATTTGGTATTTATATTGACTTTGGTTATTTTTCCATTCCGTTTACAATTTTCTTTATTTTAGGTTGTATTAACTGTATGAATTTGATTGATGGCTTAGATGGACTTGCTGCAGGGATTTCTAGTATTTATTTCGCAACAGTTGGAATTATCGCAATTATGCAGGGGAAATTCGGATTGGATTTTCTACTGACATTTATTATGCTAGGATCTACCTTAGGATTTTTAGTACATAACTTTAATCCCGCTACCATTTTTATGGGCGATAGTGGATCGATGTTTTTAGGATTAATTATTTCTGTCATTGCCCTACTCGGATTTAAAAACGTTACGATGACTTCATTAATTATTCCCCTATTATTACTTGCCATTCCAATTTTAGATACGATATTTGCAATTATTAGAAGAACGTTAAAAGGAGAAAAAATTTCAACGCCAGATAAATACCATATTCATCATCAATTGCTAAAACGAAACTTATCACAACGACAAACTGTTTTAGCTATTTATGTGATAAACATTTTGTTTGCAATTGCATCGATTGTATATGTCTTAAAAGATGCGAAACTAGGATATATTATTTATGGTATTTTATTAGCAATCGTACTCGTATTTATTTTAACAACAGATGTTGTGTATGATAGTTCTAGTCTAAGAAATAAAATAAAAAGAAAAATTCTAAAAAAAGATTCTGATGAACCTAAAAAGAAAGAGTCAAAGAAACAAGCAAATACAAAAAAGACGAAAAAAAAGCAAACAAAAAAAACTACGAGAAAGAAGAAATAATCTTCTTTTTTTTGTTTATTCATAGAAAAATAATCCATACTAAAACTGGGTGAATAGAATGATGGAAAATATATTTCAGACTAATTGGGTAGAATTGGCCGATGTAACATTGCGAGCAATTATTTCGCTCATTACCCTGTTTTTAATTACAAAAATGTTAGGAAAGAAACAAGTATCTCAACTTAGTTTATTTGATTATGTAATAGGTATTAGTATTGGTAATTTTGCAGCAGAGATGACTATTAATTTAGAATCTGATTATTTACATGGTATTTTAGCAGTAGTCATCTTTGGGGTTGTCGCATATCTTGTTAGTATCTTAACTATGAAAAGTATTCATTTGAGACGCTATTTTATGGGAACCCCTACTCTTTTAATACAGGATGGAAAATTATTAGAAAAGAATATGAAACAGGTTAAATATGATATGAATGATTTACTGGAACAGTGTCGTATTAATGGTTATTTTGATTTAAGTGAAATAAAATATGCTTTAATGGAATCAAATGGAACAGTTAGTATTCTTCCTTATGAGACAGAAAGACCATTAAAAGTAAAAGATATGAAAGTGAAACCAAAAAAAGAAGGCTTATGCGCCAATGTGATTATTGATGGTAAGATTATGGAAAATAATTTAGAAAATATCAATAAAACAATAGAATGGTTAAAGAAAGAATTAAAAGTAAAGGGATATGAGGATACAGATGCTATTTTACTCGCTACATTAGATGTAAACGAAAAATTACAAATATATGAAAGAAACTTAGATGAAAAAATAAAAAATGTATTGGAATAAATGTCAATTGTGTGTCTTTTTATAGAATGGATATAGTAATTTATTATTTTTTTTGATAACATGTATCAAGGTGATATTAGTATGCAAGAAGCGATGAATCGACAATTTTGTGCCTCTGTTTTTATTATTAATCCTGAAAATTTAAAAATTCTATTAGTTCACCATAAGAAATTTAAAAAATGGGTACAACCAGGTGGACATATCGAAGCAGGAGAAGCACCAGAAGAAACTGCTATTCGTGAAGTATTTGAAGAAACGGGTATGAAAGTAAAACTACTCGGAGAGCATTTTCCGAGAGAAAATGATTTTATTAAACCAATGGGAATTCAATGTAATCGTAATCTTTTGGGAGAAGTTCATATTGATATTTTATATGCCGGAGTTCCTCAGGATTCGATCGAAGTAAAAGTAAATACTACAGAAAATGATGGTGTAAACTGGTTTTCCAGAGAGGAATTAGAACATTTAAATGTGTTTCCAGATATTTTAATTACAATGGATCATGTTTTAAAAACATATTTTCATCAAGAAGGATAATATATCCTTTTTTTATGAACTAAAATACCGTATATGTTTACTTTTTTTGTGAAAAAATGAGCAAAATAAAAATATATTTACATGTTTGTAAAAATTATGGTATAATAGCTCAGGCCAAAAAGACATCTGGTAATATGTCAAGATAAAGATTATGGAAGTTTTTAAATGATTTCTCCCTTACCAAATAAATTATTCCACGCTAAAAAGTGTTTAGTCAAAACTAAACATTAGTTCGTTAGTTTAACGAACTCAGTTTAATGGAGATTGAGTATTCGAGTCTATAGGTTTGTAATAT
>CALVQD010000090.1 GCA_944355255.1 uncultured Bacilli bacterium | reverse complement strand
TCTATGATTATCAGCATTGTAATTGGACTTGTTTATTATTTTGGAACAGTATATATATTCAATAAAAAATTAAATTTAGAATAACTTAAATTGAAATTTCAACCGCACCACTTGGTGCGGCTTTTTGATACAATAAAAAGAGCCCCACCCGGCAAGGAGGACTCATACATGAATTATACACAATTATCAGAAAAAAAGAAATAGGTGATTGCTATTTCTTTTCTTGTTTTTTAAAATAAACGAACTGCATTTCTAATTGATTTTTCCATTTTCACAATTTATTTTCTTTTCACATCACTACGATCATATTTTTTAGTCAGCCATTCTTTTGCTTCTTCTAAAATAGTAGGAGTCATATGTTTTAATAATTCATTGTTATTAGCCAATTTTAATATGTCATCTTTTTTATACGTTGCAAACATATACATTCCTAAGGTATAATATCTTACATAATTTACTTTTCCATTTAAAAGTTCTTCTAAAGTACAATCAAGCACCATTTTTTGATCGCTATATTGATCCGCTAAAACAGTTGCTAGTGCTTCATTAAACCATGTTAAAGTTGATTGATACTGATTATATTGTTGATGACAAGTATGTACAAATTCATGAATGCTCACTTTTATCACTGAATCTAATGTATCTTCACTATGTCCCTTACGTTTCAATCGTTCCTTATAGGATAGAAAATGGATTTGACTTTCCTCTTTGGTTGTAATTGCTCTGCCAACTTCCCAACCAGCTATTTCAGTCGATATACCGAATATTCTTTTCATCTCACTCTTAATATATTTTTCATATTCTTCCATATCATTCCAAATCTTAATTTGAACCTTTTTATCGAGAGCATTTAAATGAAAGAAATTCATGATTTTATTTTGAGCTGTTAAAAATTGCTGAATTAAATCATCAATATAAGTTAAATCATCACTTGTATATTCAATTGTGAAATTAGCAAACTCTTTTTTCATTTTAACACTTAATCCTCCTTTGATAATTTACTACAATTATATCATACAAAAAAACTTTTTACAATCAAAAGAGTCGAACTGCATCTCTAAGGAGTGAAACTTTTTCGCAATCAAATATCTGATATAATATATAAAAGGTGGTTGATTGTATGACAAGAAAAGAAAAAAGAGGATTAAAAAAGATAAATCATTAGTTTGTGGTCTATATAATATCATAGATAAATATTTACCAAAATTATTTATTATGTTTGAAAACTTAACAGATATTCGACAACAGGGAAAAATTACTTATGATATGAAAGTAATTTGTATTACTCGGTTATTTGCTCTTCTATGCGGTATTACTACCATGAATTCTTTGACAAACAAATTGAACAACGATTTAACAATTGAAACATTGGCAAAAATAACGAATTCTAAAATTGATGACCTTCCTCATTACGATACAATCAATGATGTCTTTGATGATTTAAACATTGAAGAACTTCGTAAAATTCAAAAATATATTGTTTACACTCTAATTCGATCTAAAATGTTCGATAAATTTAGATATCATGGTAAATTTCAACTTCTAATTGATGGCACTGGATTAGTTTCTTTCAAACAAAAACATTGTGATCACTGTTTAGTAAGAAAACATTCGGATGGTCATTTTTCCTATGAACATCAAGTTTTAGAGGCAAAACTTGTTTTTGGTTCTTTTGTTTTAAGCATTGATTCTGAATTTATTGAAAATCCAAATCCTAATGTGGTAAATTTTAAAAAGCAAGATTATGAAATGAAGGCTTTCAAAAGAATGGCTGTAAGACTTAAGAAAAATTTTCCAAAACTTTCCTTCATTATAACTGGAGATGCTTTATATGCTTCTGGTCCTTTTATCAAACTTTGTTTAAATAACAATTGGAATTATATGTTTCGTTTGAAATCTGATAAATTAAAAACAGTCAATCAAGATTTTGATGGTTTGATTTCCATTAACTCTGGTTCTAATCATAAAGGTTATTTCGTTGTGAATGATTACCAATACAATCAATACAAATTTAATATCATTCGATTTGTGGAACATATAAAGTGTAAAAAAGATAAAATATTTACTTTTATAACTAGTTTATCTGTTACAGACAATAATGTTAAAACTTTAATTATGATGGGACGACAGAGATGGAAAATAGAAAACAATGGTTTCAACAATCAAAAAAATATTTTATTTAACATTTCTCATATGTGTTCACTGAATTATAATGCTATGAAAGCGCATTACTTCTTTACTCAATTTGCTCATACAATTCGTCAATTATTAGATCTAGGATCTACTTTAGTAAAATCTTTTCAAGGCAAAATAAAAGAAATAAGTTTCGCCATACTAAACGAACTTATTTCCTTACATATTAATGTCTCTCTTAATCGTAATTTTCAATTAAGGTTCGACACATTCATTATATAACATTTTTTTCTAATAATAAATACTAATTCTGGTTTTTTGGGAAGTTTACAGAATCTTTTTTTGATGGTTTTGCTTTTTTCAATAATTCTAATTTTGCGAAAAAGTTTTTTTCTTCTTTATTTTTTCACATAAAAGGAGTAAAAATTAATTTTCACTCCTTAGAACTGGTCGAACTGTCTTGATAATAATATAAGGACATTATACAATGTATTGTCGTATAAATCTGAATGTCTCTCAATACTTATTTTCATATGATTCCTAAAGATAAAGTTATCGCCATCTCAAATAAAATAAATATCTCATAATTCAATTAAATAAATAAATGATTATAAACTAAATGGTCGGAAAGACAGGATTTGAACCTGCAACCTCTTGGTCCCGAACCAAGCGCACTACCAAGTTGTGCTACTTCCCGAGATATAATAAAAAGCCTTGTAATACAAGACTTTAATTTCAGATGGTCGGGAAAACAGGATTTGAACCTGCAACCCCTTGGTCCCAAACCAAGTGCACTACCAAGTTGTGCTATTTCCCGATTAAGTGGTGCGCCCGAAGGGATTCGAACCCCTGACCTTTTGGTTCGTAGCCAAACACTCTATCCAGCTGAGCTACGGGCGCAATGACAAATTTTCATCAAAAATTTCTCATTGACAATTCCAATTATATAATAATTTATTAGAATTTGCAACCCTTTTTTCACTATTTTATGAGACTTTCTAGGAATATATGACAATAACTTCCAGAAAAAAGAAAGAGAAAATAGTATATTTTTAGAATTTATAGTATAATAGTCATGTAAAAAGAGGGATGAAATGAAAAAGAAAATACAAAACAACAAAACAAAATATATTCATTATGGATGTATTATTTTATTTTTATTACTGATGATGTTATTACCACTTGGGTTTGATTCTATGTTTGGATCTAAAACCGATTGGATAGGTCAGCATACCACATTTGCTGATTATTTTCGCATGTTATTTTATAATACAGGAGATTTATTTCCTGATTATGCATTTCACATTGGGGGAGGAAATAACATTTATTTCTTTTCATATTATGGGTTATTAAATCCATTACTGATGTTATCTTATTTATTTCCATTCCTATCTATGTCTACTTATATTATGATTTTAAATATCATTTTAGTATTGGTAACCGGTATTTTATTATATGA
>CALVQD010000089.1 GCA_944355255.1 uncultured Bacilli bacterium | reverse complement strand
TTAATCCAGCAAATAATTAAACTATTTTCAAAGAACTTATTTTTTATTTTCTCCAAATTTTTAAAATTTGGTGAACTAAAATTCTTTTTGTCATGCAATAATTTCTATTTTTATTTTTCAAACTATCCTCCTTACTATGACCAATATCGACCTTAAAATTCGTATTCTGCATGTTAAATTTCGTATTTCGATCTTTTCTTTATGGATGATTTTAACAGAAAACGAATAAAAATGCATTTTGGACACAAATTTACTAAATCACACTAATTAAACTTATTTAAACCGAAATAAACTCGATACCCTATTCTAACACTTATTTTACAATAAAACAAGGAAACATCATATTGTTTCTTTCCATATTTTTTCTGTATTTTAAGATAATCCAGTATATTTTTCAATAGTAAAATTCGTATCTAAATCTTGAATTTTTTTCCATTTTTATTTGTTTCTGATTAGTCATCTATGCAATTTCAAACATCATAATAATAAAGTAGTTTTATGAACAATTTCAATCATTGGTAAGATATCTTCTTTTTATGTTTGTAAATCAAAATTATCTATTTCAAAAAAATGAATATATACTATTCCTGTTTCTTGTAATGTTTCAAAATTTAATGATTACTTGCACTCACAAATTACAATTATTAGTTTAGCACTGTTTTTTTCATCATTTACTCTCTTAATGTATAATACAATACAACCTTTTGTTCAATAAATTCACATGATTGACTCCTTTTGTATAATATGAAATAATACAAATGGAAACCAATCATATTAAATTTTTTTAGAATTCAATGTAAATAAGAGATGAATTGTATGGATTACCAATTCAAAAGAATTAGGGAATAGTTAGAATTAAAACAATATGAAGTAGCTCATTTAATAGGAATCAGTAGGGGAAACTATGCGAATATTGAAGCAGAAATTTTAAATATTAAATTAAAATATCTACTGACTTATTGTAATAAATTAAATTATAGTATGGACTATGTATGTAATTTAACTGATATAAATCGTAACCCAGAAATATTTATAAAATTAATCGATAAAAATATTATGAGGGAGCGACTGACGATCATTGAAAGAGAGCAAAACATAACTTCTAAAAAAATTGCAGATGAACTAGGCGTTGATAAAAATACATATTGCCAATACAAAAGTCCTAAATATACAAATATTATCCAAACGTTAATGTTAAAAAGAATTGCTAGTAAGCATGGTTATTCCATGGATTGGATTGTAGGAAGAAGTAACCAAAAATATATAGTGACTTCAGATAAATATAAAAAGTAAAAAGATTTTAGTCACATTAAAAATTTTTACTAATTACTTTCTTGAATATTTTTCATAATAAAAATCAAAACTTTCGTTTTGATCTCCTTTTTGCATGTGAAAGATTATCTACTTCTATAAAGTCCATTTTGTTTACGAAGAGAATATGCATCAATATCATCGATCAAAGCAATCTCCTCAGGTAAAAGCATACTATCATTTAGTTGTATATTTATATTTCTCTCATAACGATTATGTATAAAAGAAGCGACTACTGCATCTCGAATAGCCGGAAAATCCATCCATGTAAAGCCCATTTGACCTCTTTCCATATCATATGATTCAGCATTTAAATTCGATTCCAACATTACTCCCGATAAACCATTTTCTACCATATAAAGAGGCATTTGCCTAGTAACTTCATTCAAATTAAACAGTGCTGTACCTTTTCCATACTCTGAATCATTTGTCTCTCGTTTGTAAGCAACCGTTCGAACTAAATTTTTTAAAAGTTCAGCTTCGATTTCTTCTTTGGTAAGTGTCATAATTTGTTCTCTTGAACCATTTTGTCTCGTAAAACCAGAAAAATTTCCATTTAATCCCTCATTTAAAGCATATCTTAGATGTTCATATATTTTATCTCTATTTTGATATACCCCTTGATAACGCTGATACGTTTCCATACAAGCTTGATCAATTTTTTCTATATTTGTCATGACCATCACCAACTTTATTGTACCATGAATACTTTGAGAAGTAAAATAGTGAAATATAAAAAAGTATTGAAGTATATTCCTAACAGATTATAACTTCAATACGAAATAATTAGACAACTTTCATTTATCTAAATACAAAACATTAATATCAACCATATGGTCAATTCCATCTACTTTGCCATTTTCACAGACTTGCCACATTTTATAATCACCTTTATAAGTAGTAGAATCTGTATAGTGTGCTAACCATACATCATCTTCTAGTGGCATCCACATATTTTCTAAATATGTCTTACTACTATAAATCATCCCATCGTATCCAGCTTTTTCAACTTCATCTATAAACGTTTCAGCCATACTTGTCAAGTTAAAAAAACTTAAATGATAGTCATTATAATATCTCCAATTTTCCCAGTCAAAAGCAATTGGTAAATCAATATCATAATTTTTAATTTGTTTTAATACCCATTTTGCTTCTTTTTTAGCATCTGCTACTGATGAAGCATAAGAATAAAAATAGATACCTGCTTTTATTCCATATTTATTTGCATTTTTTATATTATTTTTAAATTGTTTATCTAAAAAGAAATCAGTATCAATACCTGTTCTACTTCCAACACGAATCATCACAAATTCAACACCAGCATTTTTTAATTTTTCAAAATCTACTTCTCCTTGAAAACTAGATAAATCAATACCGATTTCTGTATTACTTGTTTTATGTTTATTAACTACATCTTGAAATTCTGTATATATAATTTCTGGTTCTTCTTCTGGCTCAGAATCTTCTTCTTCTTTTATTTCTTCTACGATTAAAGTAAATGGTTGTTCTTCCACATTTCCACTTTGATCTGTTGCTTTAAATACTAATTCATAATTTCCTGGTGTATTCATATCATAAGTGCCTACTACTTCGCAAGTTGGATTATCATCTTCGTTATCTCCACAAAGAATTTTATCTGTTAAATTAATATTACTGCCAACTGTAGTACGATAGGTACTTCCTAACCATATTAATGGTTCTGTGGTATCTTTTACTTCTATTTGAAATGTATAAGAAACAGGGATTCCATCATCATTTGTAAAATCAAAAGTGATATCTTGTTTTCCTAGTTTTGAAGTATTTATTTCAAAATCATTACTTATTTTTCCATTTACACTTTTGATCATATCCGATACTTTTATTTTTTCTGCATATTCTAAAGTAAGATTATCATTTAAAGTTACTTCTATTTTTGCTGTTTTTATACGAATATATTGATATAACTGATATCCAACAATCAATATAATAAGCAAAAGAACGAGTAAAATTATTTTTTTTAAATGTTTTTTCACATAACCACCTCTTTTTCTATGTTTATTTTACTATATCATATTTTTTCCAAATTCAAACGAAAAAAATACAAAGTTTTAACCTTTGTATTCTCCACCATTTACATGTATTACTTGACCTGTTGTATATGAGGACTCTGGACTTGCAAGATATACATATGTAGATGCGATTTCATAGGGCTGACCAGCTCTTTTTAAATCACTAGTTGATCCAAATGAAGGAATTTTATCAGAAGTCCAACTAGAAGGTTGTAATGGTGTCCAAAATGTTCCTGGAGCAACAGCATTGACACGTATCTTCTTCTTTGCTAGATTAGTTGCTAAAGATCTTGTAAATCCAATTAATGCTCCTTTACTAGATGCATAATCAATTAATTCTGGTTCCCCATAATAAGTTGTAATGGAACTTGTATTAATAATACTTGCACCTTCTTTTAAGTACGGTAATACTGCTTTCGTTAAATAAAATACTGCATATAAATTGGTTTTCATTGTAATATCAAATTGTTGTTCACTAATATCTAATAAAGACTTTTGGGGATATTGTACACCAGCATTATTTACTAAAATATCAATTTTTCCATATTTTTCTATAGTAGTTTCTACAATATACTTGGAAAAAGATGGATCTTTTAAATCACCAGCAATTAATTCCACACATCCTCCAAGATTTTCAATATACTGTTTTATCTCACAAGCATCTTGATGTTCATTATAATAAACCAATATGAGCTTTGCTCCTTCTTTCGCAAATGCAACTGCAACTGCTCTTCCAATGCCTGAATCCCCACCAGTAATAATAGCAACTTTATCTTTTAAACGTTGATTATCACAGTGATTAGGATTATCAAATAATGGTAATGGTTTCATTAAATATTCCATTCCAGGTTGTTCTTTTTGATGTTGTGCTGGAAAATATACCAAAAATTCATTACATTGAATTCCTTTGTCTATTGGTTTTATTTTTTTTATAGAATTTTCACAACAATTTTTTTCTTTTTTCAAATTTGATCACCTAATGTTACTATATGATTTTAATCATTTTTTGAGATTCGTTTTGTATTCATAAAAAAAGAAAAGATGATTAATCTTTTCTTACTTTAAATACAACTTGATATAAATCCTCAAAATCATATTCTTCAATTCTTACTTGATATCCTTTATCTTGTAAAGTTTGAGCAAAATTTTTCGCTTCTTGGCTTACTTTTTGTACATCAAATAATTTTACTTCTTGTGGAATTTCCACAGCTGGTTGTGGTTTGTCTTCAGAAATTGTGATAACTGGTTGTTCTGGTTCAAACAAACCTGTAGAAGTTGATACCTTTTCTGAGTCATCTGGTTCAAATAAGAAAGAATTTGCATTTTCATTAATTGATGGCTCTATTGTAGAAATTTCTGGTTCGAACAATATAGATGGTTCTTCCTTAGTATTTGAAGGAGAAACTGGAGTAGATACCAAATTATCTAGAATTGAATGATCAAGAGGAACCGTGTTATTAGAACTAATTGTTGGTGTATTCGATTGAATATCTGATAAATCTAAATTCGTATAATCATATTGTGGTTCTATATTGACTTTTGGCTCTTCTTTTTTCTCAACTTTTGGTAAAGAAGATAATGGTAAATTACTATCTGGAATACTATTTAGAAACTCTTCTTCACTCATTGTAGGAATTTCAATTGTTGGTTGTAATGAAGGCTGTGATGAGACTTCTGGTTCTACATGAAAAGATATATTGTTACTATCTGGTAGTTGTGTTTCTATATTACTTGGTTGTATCATTTCTGATTGCATACTTGTAAATTGTGGTTGTTCTATTTTTTCTTCTGACTTTTTAATTTCAGGCCCTACACTAGTAAAACTAGGTGTGGCAGTTGACTCTTCTGAGGCGATATTTTGATTCATAAATTGGAATGGTTCTTGTTGAATTGTCTGTGCTGTATTTTCAACTGTCGTAGGCATTGAATTGATTGAATTATTTTCAAACACATTAGAAGAAACTTGAGGTTGTGACATTTCCATTGCATTTGCTACATTTACAGGTTGTGATTCTGATGTAGGTATATTGTTTGAATTTTGAGATGATGGTTCTAACGTTTTTTTCAATTCACTTGGATTAAAAAATTTATCAAAATCAAATCCTGTGGTTGGTGCTGGGGTTGGTTTTACCCCAAAATCCATATTTGCTTGAGCTTGATCAATATTTTCGATAAATCCATTTTGCTCAGGTTCATCTTCTATATCTTCAAAATCTGATAAATTAAAAAATTTCCCCGGTTTTAATAATGTCTCAGCTTCATCTTTTTGTTGCTGTGCTTGTTTTTCTTGTTCTTCCATTTTTATCATTTGTTCATCTGGTTTTAATAAATCCTCAATTGTCTTTTTATCTTTTTGAGTTGGTCTATTAATATCTTGTGCTGTTTCTACAATTTTATCGACATCCATAAATCCTGGATTGATTGTTTGATTTATAGGATTCATTTGTGGTATATTCTGCTCTGGTGTAGGAATAGTTGTTGCATTCGATTGCACTGATGTCATTTGAGGAGTTACCATTGCTTCTGGAACATCATTGTGAATTTCATTTGTTGGAATATTATACTGCTGTGGCATTTGATTTATTTGGTTTTGAGCCATATTTTTCACCGTCTCTTCCTCTGGAAAATCTAAAATCTCAATATCTTCATTTACAATATCTTGTTGTTGATTCTTCTCTTTCAATAATTTTTGAATTTCTAAATCCGTTTGTCTTACCGTTAAACGCTCCTCTATGATACGTTTTAACATTGCTTTCTGATCTTCTTTATTTAATTTTAATAGGGAACGAGCATGTCTTTCAGATATTTTTTCATATAATAAAGCATTTTGAACATCTTCATCTAAATTTAATAGTCGTAATTTATTAGCAATTGTTGATTGCTTTTTTCCTAGTTTTGAAGCTAATTGTTCTTGAGTTAAATATCCCATATCTAATATTTTCTTATAAGATAATGCTTCTTCTATTGGAGTTAAATCTTTTCTCTGTACATTTTCAATCAGTGCCAATTCAGCACTTTGTTTATCATCTAATTGTTTTACAATTGCAGGAATTTCTTTTAATCCAGCCATGACACTTGCCTTATATCTTCTTTCACCTGCTATAATTTCATATTTATCTCCAATTGGTCGTACTAAAATCGGTTGAATAACACCATGATTTTTAATAGATTCAGACAACGCCAAAACTTCCGACTCAGAAAACTTAATTCTAGGTTGGAATCGATTTGGAAGTATATCATCAATTGGTAGTGCTTTTACTTGTCCTGCTTCATACATAATTCTCATGCCCCTTTTTATCTATTTTTTACTATTCTTTTCTTTATTGTACTATATTTTTTTTTGTTTTACAAGAATTTAAAAAAATATTTCCCAATTATTTTGTAGTGTTACAATTGATGTGAGACATTTATATATAGTAAAAAAGCAATAAGTCTAGTAAAATGTAATTATCAATAAAACATTTTTATTAGAAAGGACTTATTGCTATGACAAGTATATCACATTA
>CALVQD010000088.1 GCA_944355255.1 uncultured Bacilli bacterium | reverse complement strand
TTGAAAGATGTATTTTAAACTGCATCTTTTTTTCATATGAAATATATGTTACAATAATCATGAGGATGATGATATGAAGAATAAAGGGTTTACATTAATTGAACTTTTAGCAGTTATTATGATTATTGCTGTAATTGCATTAATTGCTACACCACTTGTAACAAGTCAAATTGATAAGTCAAGGCGTGAAACACTTCGTGATTCTATTAAAGGAATGGTAAATGCGATTCGTTATTATCAAACAGAAAATGAAATATTTGACGGTGGTACTTACACAGTAGATGGAAATCATCTTATGGCAGGTGATGAAAAGATAGAAGTAGATGGCTCTATTTTAGGAAACGGTACGATTATCATGGATGAGAATGATGATGCGACTGTCAAAATACAATATGAACAGTATTGTGCTACTGGAAATGTAGAAGATTTGAAAGTAGAAAGAAAGACTTGTGACTAAAAAACCTACTTCTGTAGAAATAGGTTTTTTGTATATCATTTTTAATATGGTCTATAATAGTAATATGGTGGGTAGTAGTAATTATTATAATAATATGGACGTGGAGCAAATGCAGGTGCAAGTAAACCACCTGTAATTCCTCCTAAAATAAATGGTCCTAAGAATCCGAATCGTTCATCATTTGGACCGATTTCATTTGGCCTTGGTGGACGATATCCACTTGGCATATTCGCAAATCTATTATTTACAGAATTTGAGTATATTTGATAAGGTTGATAATTCATAAAAGCCCCCCTTCAAAGATATTATATGAAAAGAAAAGAGTGATGACACATGAAAGAGAAAATAGAAATTTTGAGTAATACGATTGTAACATATTCATTAAATATCAAAGAAAATGATAGAGTATTAATTGAGAGTGCTTATGAAGCAAAACCATTGTTGGTACAACTTGTAAAAGATATTTCTAAAGTTGGAGGAATTCCTTTTGTAAGACTGAATGATAGTATGATTGATGGTTTACAAAATGAATTAGCTACACTTTCTCGTATACCAGAAATGAAAGCTCAAGCACAGTACGATATCGATCATTTTGATTGTTTTATTCGTATTCGTTATCTTGATAATGAATATAACTCTAAAAATATTCAAACAGAGTTTAGAAAAGAATTGGGAGATGCTACAAAAGATATTCATAGTATTCGTATCAATGAAAGAAGATGGACACTTTTAAATTATCCATCAGATCTAGATGCCTTTAAAGCACATATGACAACGGATGATTTTAAGAAATATGCGATGGATGTGATGACAATTGACTATGAGAAAATGTCCAATATTATAAAACCATTAAAAGAATTAATGGAAAGAACTGATAAAGTACGCATTGTTGGTCCAAATACAGATATTTCGTTTTCTATTAAAGGAATTCCAGCGATTCCATGTTGTGGAAAGTCTAATATTCCCGATGGAGAATGCTATACTGCTCCTGTTAGAGATAGTGTGAATGGAACGATTATTTATAATACTCCTTGTCCATATCAGGGAAATATTTATCACAATGTATCACTTACATTTGAAAATGGAAAAATAATAAAGGCAACATGCGATGAAGACAATGACAGATTAAATGAAATATTTGATACAGATGAAGGGGCACGTTATGTTGGTGAATTCTCATTTGGATTAAATCCAGCAATTCAAGAACCAATGGGCGATATTTTATATGATGAGAAAATTATTGGAAGTATTCACTTTACTCCAGGAAGTGCTTATCAAGATGCATTTAATGGCAATGTTAGTTCTATTCACTGGGATATGGTATTAATTCAAAGACCAGAATACGGTGGTGGAGAAATATACTTTGATGATGTATTAATTAGAAAAGATGGTAAATTTTTATTAGAAGAATTAAAACCTCTTAATTATGAATCTTAAAAGGCATCAATTGATGTCTTTTTAGTTTTTACTACTTTTTTAAAAATGAGAAAAAATATTGTCAAAGAAAAAAAATCCTGATATAATGTTAACGAATAATAGGGTTGCTATTTGCCTTATTTTCAAAATGATTAGGAGGAATATTTGTATGATGTATTTGCATAAAGCTACCATGGGGGAGGGGCATTATCTTTTAACTAATCAATTTTATCAATTAATTATCTTTCAAATATAGAAAGTTGTTTTCATGGTGGAAACAGCTTTTTTTCGTGGTAAGGAGGATGTTAGATGAATAAATTTTTAATCATGATTATAGTTCCAGAAATAGAAATGAATTTTGAAACATATATTCCGAATAATAAAAGAGTGGGAACGATAAAAAAATATATTTATCAATCTATTATTGAATTATCAGAAGGAAATTTGAAAAAGAATGAATATGAAATGAAATTAATTGATCGAAATACTGGTAAGGAATATCCAAATAATGTGTACATCAAGGATACAAATATTAAAAATGGTAGCAAAGTTATTTTGTTATAAATTAAGGGAGGTGAAGGTATGGATTTAAAAATTAATTATGCAGAAACAATTTCTGTAGGAAATCAAGTTTCAGAAAAAGGAAATGAATTTCAAGAGCTACTTAATAAAGTAAAAAATGTAAACACAGAATTACAAACTTACTGGGAAGGTAGTGATGCTTCAAAGTACTCTACTTCTGTAACGCAACAAGCAGAATATATGCAACAACTTACAAATACAATTAATGAAATTGGAGCATTCTTAGTAAAAGTTGGACAAGCATATGAAGAAGCATGTGAAAACAATGCAAATGCTATTAAAGGTTAATGAAAGGAGAAAGAAATATGGATTTTTCAAAATTATCTTATAGCCAAGTTCAATCATTAGCTGAACAATTAAATTCTTCATCAACACAAATGGAGAGTTTATTAAATGAAATAAAAACACTTTTCGACAAAATTGGAAATGATGATGTATGGAGCGGAACAGCAGCTTCTACGACTAAGGAAACATTTGATACATTAAGTGCAAAATTTCCTGAATTTTCTCAAGCAGTAAATGATTGCTATAGATATTTGATGTCAGTAGTAGAAAACTACAAATCTGTGGATTCTATGGTAACTGGACAACAATAAGAACTCAATTATTTGAGTCTCTTATCACTAAATATTAATATTAGTATTTAGTGATAAGAGGAGGTATAAAGTTGGATACAGTAGTAAAAAAACAAGAAGTAAGAAGTGCAGGAAATGAAATTATTGGGTATGCAGAAGATCTGACAAATTATATTAATCAATTCCAATCTATTATTGATTCTGTTAATAATGTTTGGCAAGGAGCAGATGCCTTACGTTACATCAACTTTATGAGAGATCAGTATACACCAAAATTATTACTATTTAAAAGTATGTTGGAAGAATATGGGGTGTATTTAAAAAAAATTCCAGAAGCTTATGAAGTATTGGATGAGACTTTCTCCTCTAGAAAAATCGATGTTTGAGAGGTGTTTACATGGTAGTAATTAACTATGAACAAGTTGAAGAAAGTTGTAATGAATTACATCAACTTGCCAAAAATATGAAAGAATTAGTAGATAAAATTAATAATACCAGTAAAAAACTTTCTAGTAATGAAAGTTGGAATGGAATGGCTGCTAATTATTATATAAGTAAAATGGATCGTCTATGTAAAAATTTTGATGAAATGTTTGCTGAAATAGAAAATAGTATTTTATATATGGCAAAATGTTCAGGCGGATATCAGGAGATAGATAAAGTTGTCATGAATGAGATTTGTATAAATTTAAATATTCAATCTCCAAATTTATCAAACTCTAAAATATTTTTTTAGTATATGGCTTTTGAAAATGTCAATTCTCATTCTTTAAAGCAATCTCTACAATCCTGTAAAAATACTTTGAAAAAAAGTCAAGTGCAATCACTTTTAGATGATGTGGCTAGTGAAAATGGTTGGATTTGTGATTCAAAAAAAGAATTAGTACAAGCTTTAAATAAACTAGTGAACACCAGATATAAAGAACTAGAAAATAGATTGAATGAATATATTTCAGTTGCAAATAAAATTGATGAATATCAAGAATTAGAACAAGAAAATAGAACACTTTCTAGTCGTTTAACTTCATTAAATTCAAAATTATATTACATAGAATACTACAAAGAAAAACAAGAAGTAAATGGTGAAGAAGTTTACGTAACAAATTCTAGATGGCAAAAAGATATAAATGTGCAAAATCAAATGAGTCAAATAGAAGAAAAAATAAACCAAAATAAAAAACAAATGAATAATTTAAAAGCTCAAATAACAAATAAAATATAAGATGGGAGATAATAATATGAATTATGATAAATATTTACCTTTAGGAACAGTTGTTTTATTAAAAAATGGAAAAAAGAAAGTAATGATAACAGGTTTTTGTACAATAGATGGAGAAAAAAAGGATAAGATCTATGATTATTGTGGATGTGTCTATCCAGAAGGAACTTTATCTTCAAAACAAACTCTATTATTTGATCACAATCAAATTGAAAAAATATTTCATGTAGGCTATGTCAATGAAGAAGAAAAAGAATTTAAGGAAAAATTAAAACTATATGTAAAAGAAGCAGAACTACAGTTTCAACAATATAGAAATCGACCACAAGAAACAGTAAATAAATAAAAATTAAGTATGAAAGGGTAGAATTGTATGAGTGATGTAAATCGAATTAATATAAGTAATTTAAAAAACTATAAAAATACATTTGATGATTTAAAAAACACTTTTAAAGACTCTGCATATTCTACTTTTCAATCAGGTTATGTAAGAAAATGTTCAGATCCGTATGTAACAAAAATGAAAGCAAATCTGACAATTATGTATGATCGCATTCAGAATGGATACAACAGTATTGATATATGGTGGAAAAAGTATAACAAGAGTATAGAAGAAGTCGAAAAATATTTGTCTGAAAAAGGTGGAACTGTTTCAGAGTCAAATATTTTAGGATATTTAAATTCACTTCCAAAATTAGAGGATTTTCAAAATAATGATCTTGTTGAATTTACGAATGTCTCAACAAAAGCAGTTGGTGAAATAAATAAACAATTTCAAATTTTTAAAGATACGATTCCAGTAGAAAAAGATTTATTAGGAAAGTTTTATGAAGAATATTACGGTCAATCTGATCAATCAGGTACCAGAAAAATCGACACATTAGATGAAACAGGTGCAAAACAATTTATACAAGATAAAACAATTGCATATGCAGATCATGCTTTCAATATTGTTTTTGCAGCAAGTAAAGACACTGCAGAAGCAGAATTAAATAAAGGTTTTTGGGAATCATTGCAGGAAGGATGGAATAACTTTTGGGAATGTGGATTTGCAACAGTTACCAACTTTAGTTTATCTTTAATCAAAGGTATTAGCTCTGGAATTGAAAGTTTATTAGATGCCGGAGTAGTTGTTTTAAGTGTTCCTGTATCATTATTGACTGGTATGGTTGATGTAGCAGCTGGGACAGACTTATCATCATCTGTACAAGAAATGACTCAAACTATTGTAGGAACAGACTGTACACAATTTATTGCAGAACAAATTGGACAAACAGAAGTTGCTCAATCATTAGATTCATGGATGAGAGAAGAATCATTGGGGTATGATGTTGTTCAAAATATTGGAGTAGGTGCTGGAGAGGTTGTAAGTGTTCTAGCAATTACATATTTCACTGGTGGAACAAATCTCGCCGTATATGGTGGTATGTCTGGAGTTGGGAGTGCATCAGAAATGGCATATCAAACAGGAGCGGATTATTGGGAAGGAGTTGGATCAGGACTTTTAAGAGGTGGAATGGATTCCTTACAATGGTATTTAGGTGGAAAAGTATCTAATATAAATAAATTTGTCGGAGAAGGAGCCGGAGTTGCTTTTAAAAATTCAGCTTATAGAGTTTCCATTGATTCAGCACTAGGATTAGGTGATTACTTATATGATCCTATTACTAAATTTTATCAAGATGGCTATTATGATGAAAATGGAATATATCACAGTTATGAAAACATGAATCCATTTGAAAAGTATGGAGCCATTTTTTCTTCGAATGGTGGATTTGTAGGACTTGCTTCCAATGTTTTTATAGGCGGTGGACTTTCGGTATTAGGTGAAACATTCGATTTAAAGAGATTTTTTGGTGAAAATAAAGCAGTTGATGTCAATATAGAACAACCTAAAATAAAACAAACAATGATGAGTGCTGGAGAATCAATAACTAGATTTACAAAAGAAGAATTAGATAGCAAACTCTCACGTTTGAAAGAATTAATGGAATTTACACAAACAGATGAATACAGGAAGTTAAAAAACATAGATAAATATACACCATTAGATCAAGTAAGAAAGTCTGAATTAATAGACCAACAGATTTCTTCATTGAAAAGGGAATTACAAGATAGCAATGAATTGAAGGAATTGCTTGCATCGTTTGATACTTCTTCCAAAAATACAGGTTTGTCAGATGCAGAAATAAAGCAAAAAATGCAAGTAGCAGATTTAAAGCAAAGATATGAAACATTAAAAATGTATGCATCATTAAATCCAGAAGATGTTCCTAATATGAAAATAAATTATGATATGGTTGCAAAACAGATGAAAGAAATTGAAGATAAGCTAGGCAACGACTTACCACAAACACCATTTAATCCATCCACAGAGTTTCAAAAGTATTATAGTGTGGAACAATTGAAACAAAGTGGCAAAAACTTGAGTAAAGAGATAAAAGAATTTTCAGTGACTAGTGATAATTTGAATGTTGGGAATAAAGAGCGTTTAGATATAGAGCGTTTGAAAACGTTGTCATTAGAAGAACAAAAAAATATTATTGATCATTTCGATACTTTCAATCTTGAATCTTTGTGTGGAAAAGAACTTCAATTATCACCAGAAATCAAAACTATTTTAGATAATAAAATTATTGCAGATCAAGACAGAATTGTTTTAGATGCAGTCACTTCATTTTCTAAAAATAATATTTGTCGTTATATTGTGAATAATTCTGAAATTGTGAAACAATTAGACGATCATAATTTGGCTCATATGTTAAGTAGCGCTACAAAAGCAAATGGTGGTGAAGCAATCCTTGAAGAAGCAATGAAACGCATTGATCAAGGAAGAAATATATTTGGACAAGCAGAAATAGAAAGAAGCTTGTTTGGAATGGTTTCGAAAAATTTATATGTTGGCGCTTCGATACTACCTGATGAATATGTGGATAAAATTTGGGATCTTGGTAATCAAGAAATAAAACGATTCTTTCCAGAAGAAATGAGTTCACAAATGACTTTTTTTCAAAGATCTACAATATCTAATTTGATAAAAAATAATAACTTGGATGAAAATGGAAATCGAATTATAAAAAAACTATTTGATGAAAGCCCTACTAATCTTAAATTTTTTAATTTTAATGTGTTAGATAAATCAATAACAAACTTGTTTGATGATGATTTTTTAATGACAATTGGTAAATATACTGAATTAGGCGATAAAATTGTTTCACTAAAGAATCGAAATCCAGAATTATTAAAAATTTACTCTCAAATAGTAAAAAATTCTAATTTAGATGATAGTTTGAACAATCGTTATGTTAAAAGTCTGCTATCCCTAGACTTTCTATTTGAAAATCAGAATTCTTTAAAGGATCTTACATTAGATAATACCGATTTAGATACTCTTACGGACTATATTTTATTTTATAAAACAGATTTTACTAATGGCCAGTATCATATGGGAAAGGTAGTTGTTGATTTAAATAATCATTTTTATAATGATTTGTATGATCAGTGTGACAATATGTTTGATCAGGCTTTGAAAACAAGAAAACTAAAGGATATGAAGTCTGCTTATTTTCAAAAGTTTTTCTCAATTACTGAAAGTGATGCTAGAGGAATTTTAGAAAAATATGGAAAACACTTGGGAGAAATTGATGATTTATTAGATGATACAAGTGGAGAACATGTTAAGACAGTTTTAGATTATTTTAACAAAGTAGTTCACTGTGAGGATGTGGGAGAATTAGCTGATATTTATGAGAATCAATTGTTAAGATTAAGTCCAGAAGAAATGTTGCATTTTGATTCTTTAGCAGCTTTAAAATACACAGAAACATATGAGAAAGCTTTCTTGAAAACAAAGCAGAGTATAGATTCTTTACTTCCAAATGCTACGCAATTAGATTATAATGGAAAAATTATAAATATATTGGAAGCACCTGATGAATTTTCAATGTTAGTTCATAGTAGTGATACTGGATTTGTTGTGGATGAGAAAGCTTTAATCAATGATAGTTATATTGACAGTTGGAAACAAGGAAACAATCCAAAGGTTCACGGATTGGCAACTTCCTTCATTACTAACAATAATTTAGGAATTGCTCCTGTCCAAGGAAAAGGTGTTATATATGCCTTTTATGATTTGAAGGCAAGTGATATTTTTGAAATGGGACCATATGATATCAATTCTAATATCGCAAATTATGGTTTTGAATCAGCAAATACTCAGATTTTTATTTCCGCGGATAAAATGTCATCAAATACGAGACGCTTATATAATGAATTTGTTTTGTCAAGGTTTGATTCTAAGCCGTCTTGTGTTATTGTATATCGCGATATGGACCAGAATTTATTAGATAATGCATATAAAGCAGCTAGTGAATGGGACATTCCAATTGTTACAATTGACAAGGTGAAAATAGTGCAAAATCAAATGAATCAAGTTAATTTAAAATTAGATGAATTTGCGAATACAAAAGATTTAAAAACTTTATCTGAGGCATTAGATATTTACGAGTCTGGGAAAAGTGGATTTAAATTAAATGAAATAGCTGGTCAAGAGCAACAACTTGATACATTGGAGGCAATTGATAACAGTCAATTAAATAAAATGTATGATTCGTCAAAAATTAAAAGTTCTATTGAAGAATATATAAATATGTTAAAAGACAGTGCTGATTCAGAAAACTCATGGAAAAACTTACAGGATATTTTAGAGGATGAGCTTGAAAAATATAGAGTTGTAAATGAAAATGGAACGAAATTAATATCTCAAACAGAACTTACTGTAGATATTCAAAAATATTTAGATGAAATTAAACAACATGTTCATTCGTGAGAAATGGAGGATTAATATGAATAAAAAAGAAACATTTGAGGCTAAGTTAAAAATATTGAAACAGCTGGTAGCTCAAAAACAATTAGATTCCAATACACTTATGGAATTGCAAAAGAAAAATCAAGAACTCTTAGATGAAAAATTAGTAGAAAGAAAATCAAAAAAAAGATAAAAAAGGGGTGCAGTAACAATGCGTATTTCAATTATTAAATCAAGAAAGATAAAAGAACTTGTTTTACCAAATAAAGTAGAGGGAAATTATTGGATTACTGATGTGGATTCAAGTGGGATACAAAGAAATTTAATTTCAATTGAAGCAGATAATGGATATTGGAAATTATTAAGTAATCACGATGTGTATTGTATTACTGAAAATGGGGTATTAGATACAGTTTATTTAAAAGAAGAGAATTTTTATACTATTAAAAATAACGTTGAAAATAAAACTTTAATTTTATATTGTTCTTCAGTTTTTAATAATTATAGTTATTATAATATTAATCTTGAAAAGGAACAGGGAATTATAGTAGGAAACAGTGATCGTTGCACAATTCAATATCCTAGAATTCAAGGTGAAGCATGTGTTTTAAAGTATATAAACGGACACATGATAGTAACAGATAATCAGTATCATTATGGAATTTATGTCAATAATGCTAGAGTAATAAGGCAAAAAGAAATAAAAATTGGAGATACGCTATTTGTATTTGGTCTAAAGATTGTTTACTTATCGATAGAAGAAGAACCGAATAAATTGTCTTATTATTTGGCAGTTTCTCAAATAAATCAAAGTAAAATTAATATAAAATTACAAAGAGCATACCCTTCTATTCTCCAATCAAATGAGATTTTAAATGAACAAGAAGAAGTGGAATTCCCTTTGTACGATGAAAAAGAGTATTTTCATCGTACACCACGTTTTGTATCATCTATACAAGAGTTAAATTTAAAAGTGGATGCACCACCAGCTAAAATTGAAGAGAAAGAAAGTTCTATGCTGTTGACAATTGGACCAATGATTACGATGTCTATGACTTCTATGGTTATGGGTTATACAGCACTAAATAATGTATATAGTGGAAATACAACATGGTCTAATGCTTTACCTTCTTTAGTTGTTTGTGGAGCAATGTTTGCTAGTGTTTTTATATGGCCTATGTTTAGTAGATGGTATGAAAAGAGAATAAGATTACGACAAGAAAGAGAACGACAGGAAAAATATAAAAAGTATATTGAATCCAAAAGACAAGAAATTATCAAAGCAAAAGAAGAACAGACCAGTATTTTAATTAATTTATATCCATCTAGTAAAACTGCCGAGGAAGTTATTCTAAGAAAATATACAACACTTTGGGAGAGAAAGACAGAAGATGTGGATTATTTATGTGTAAATTTAGGTGTTGGATCTTTTCCTATGAAAATAGATATTAAATATCCAGAAGAACATTTTTCTATGATAGAAGATAATTTAAAAGATATGGTGTTACAATTGGGAAAAGAAAAGAAATTGTTACAAGATGTTCCCATTGCTTTTTCATTAATTGAATATTTTATTAGTGGAATTATTGGCGATGAATTGGAAATTACCGAATATATGAAGAGAATTTTAATACAAATTCTTGCATATCATGGATATGATAATTTAAAAATTGTAATATTAACGGATGAAGAACACGAATATCAATGGAATTACTTAAAAGAACTTCCTCATCTATTTACAGATGACAAAACACTCCGTTTCTTTGCAACAAATAATGATGAATATAAAGAAGTATGTTATTACTTAGATAAAATATTTACAACAAGAGTGGAAAAAGCTGGAAATTCAAATTTTAAAATAGCTGAATGTGAACAAGTTTATTTTATTTTAACAGACAGTTTTAAAAAGATTCGTGAATATGATGTCATAAAACATATATTGGATAGTAAACAAAATTATGGATTTTCTTTTGTTATTTTGGATCACAAAATAACAAATTTACCTGAACAATGTACAACCTTTGTACAATTAAATCATGAAAAGGGAGAATTTTATACAAGTAATAATTTAGGAAATCCATATCAATTTACAATTGATTATAAAACTTATATTGATTATGATGCGTGTGTCGAAGCATTAGCAAATATTCCTATTGAGTTTAACAATAATAGAGAGGGATTACTTCCAAATCAATTGGGATTCTTAGAAATGTATGATGTTGGAAAGGTAGAACAATTAAATTCTTTATCTAGATGGAAAAATAATAATCCGATGTTAAATTTATCTGTTCCTGTAGGAGCTGGTAAGAACGGAGAAAAAATTAGTATTGATTTACATGAAAAGTATCATGGACCACATGGCTTAATCGCAGGTATGACTGGTAGTGGTAAATCTGAATTTATTATCACGTATATTTTATCTATGGCAATTAATTTTCATCCATATGAAGTACAATTTATTTTAATTGATTATAAAGGTGGAGGATTAGCACTTGCTTTTCAAAATGAAGCCCTTGGTTTAAAATTACCTCATTTAGTTGGTACAATTACGAATTTAGATAAAAATGAAATTCGAAGAAGTTTAGCGTCTATTGAATCTGAATTAAAAAGAAGACAAGCTTTATTTAATAAAGCTAGAGAAATTTCAAAAGAAAGTACAATTGATATTTATAAATATCAAAAAATGTATCGTGAACATTTAATAGATGAACCTGTTTCTCATTTGTTTATTATTAGTGATGAATTTGCAGAGCTAAAAAATCAACAACCAGAATTTATGGATCAACTTATCAGTACTGCTCGTATCGGTCGTAGTTTAGGAGTTCATTTAATTCTCGCTACACAAAAACCGAGTGGAGTCGTAGATCCTCAAATTTGGAGTAATACTCGTTTTCGAATTTGTATGAGAGTACAAGATAAAACAGATTCAAATGAAGTTATTAAGTGTCCAGATGCAGCATATTTGAAACAAACTGGGAGATTTTATTTTCAGGTTGGATATAATGAAATTTTTGTTTTAGGACAAGCAGCATGGGCAGGTGGAAAATATGTGCCTGCAAATAAGGTAAATAAAACGTTAGATACATCGATTCAATTTATTAATAATATCGGCTATCCTGTAAAAACTGTAGAGACAAGATTAAATGAACAAGTTAATACAGTAGAGAAGGGAGAAGAATTACTAAATTTAGTCCAGTATTTATCTGATTTGGCAAAAAAAGAAAACATAGTTACAAAACCTTTATGGTTAGAAAGAATCTCAGTAAATTTAATGTTAGAACAGTTATTAAAAAAATATCAATATCAAAAAATTCCTTTTCAGTTAGAATTGATTGTTGGGGAGTATGATGTTCCAAAACGTCAGGAACAAAATCTATTTACAATTCCAATTTTTAAAGGGAATGTTCTTTTATACGGAGCTAGTGGCTCTGGAAAAGAAAACTTTATAGCAACTTCTATTTATTCTTCATTTGTCTATTATACTCCCGAAGAGTTAAATTTCTATGTAATGGACTTTGGCGCAGAAACATTAAAAATGTTTTCTCAATCACCTTTTATTGGTGATATTGTTACATCAGATGAAGAAGAAAAAATAAGAAATCTATTTAAAATGTTGGATCAGTTGATCGAACAAAGAAAAAATTTATTTTCTGAATATGGCGGAAATTATCAAGATTTCTGTAAGAATAGTGGAAAAATCGTACCAAATATTGTTGTTGTTTTAAATAATTATGAAGCATTTCAAGATTTATATTCTGAATTAGATGATGAATTGATTATTTTAACAAGAGAGGGAATTAAATATGGTATTTATTTTATAATTACTGTAAATACTCCAAATGGAATTCGTTTTAAACTTCGTCAGAATTTTATGTATATATATTCTTTACAACAAAATAGTGATGATGATTATACAACTGTTTTAGGGAATGTACATAAAACTTATCCAACAAAAGCATTTGGTAGAGGAATTTTAAAACTAGATGAAACATATGAATTTCAAACTGCTTTTATTACTACAAGAGAAAAAATAGGAGAAGTTGTGAAGAAGATATGCTTTGAACAAGCTCAAAAATACAGTGTGCGTGCTAAAAAAATCCCTATATTACCGAATGTCATTACATATGAAATGCTAAAGAATGATAAAAATGAGAAATATCATATTGCACTTGGATTAGACAAAAACTCATTAGAACCATGTTATTATAATTTTCAAAAAAATTATATCACTTTAATTTCTTTTATTGAGTTTTCTATGGTGTATTCTATGCTTCAAGCATTAATAAAGCAGATCTATTTCATGCATGATAGTAATGTGATCGTAGTCAATGCGGAAGATGAAAACTTTAATATCAATCTAGAAGAATGTCAATATGTAAATAGTAGATTCAATGAAACATTTGATAGTTTTGTCAATTTCTTACAAAATGAAAAAAAAGTATTTGAAGAAAATAATCATGATAAAAAAGTTTTTCAGGGAAAGAAAAAGTTTTGTTTTGTAATTATTGGAGTAGATTCATTTAAAAATAAATTAAATGATGAAAATAAAACGAAGTTTGGTACTTTGTTTACATTAGGAAAAGATTTAGGAATTGTGTATTTCTTATTTGTAGATACAATTGACAAATTGAAAAAAATAGAATTTGAATCATGGTATAAAAGTGAAGTCAATAATAATTATGGTATCTATGTAGGAAATGGAATGAATGATCAATTTGTAATCAAGGTTAGTCAAAAACTAGAGGATATGAAAAAAGAAGTTCCAGATGGATTTGGTTTTGTAGTAAAACGTGGTAGAGTACAATATTTAAAATTTTTAGAAAAATTTGATGAAGAAAATAAAGACATTTAGAAACAGAGCATATCTGTTTTCTTTTTTTCATAAACTAAATTGGGAGGTTATTATGAAACGATTCTTTGAAATTCTAGGTTTTTTAAGTTTAGTTTGTTTTAGTTTTTTTTATACGGAAAAAACAATTGACGTTGTAAAAGAAGTAGATGATATTATGATTGAATTAAAAGAACAAGAACAGAAATATAATGTAGAAGCAGAAAATGCAATCATTGATGGAAACTATATAACACCTGGAATCTCTGGGAAAATAGTGAATCGAAACAAGAGTTATGAAGAAATGAAACACTATGGGAAGTTTCATCCGAATTTACTTGTATATGATCAAGTAACTCCAGAAGTAAGCATTAAAAATAGATATGATAAATATATCAGGTCTGGAAATCAGAAGAAAAGACAAGTAAGTTTTATTTTTATCGTGGAAGAAAAGAGTAATCCAGATCAAGTTGTTGAAATATTAAAGAAAGAAGAAGTAGGGGGAACTTTTTTTATAGATGGCAGTTGGTTGGAAAAAAATCAGTCGAAGTTAATGAATTTAATAGAAGAAGAATATACAATTGGAAATTATAGTTATGAAGGAGATTATCAACATGAGTCATATGTATGGATTGATACGATTATTAAAAGAGTTGGAGGACAAAAGCAGAGTTATTGTTTAGTAGAAAAAGAAGATTTAAAAACATTAGAGGCATGTAAGTTACAAAAAGATTATACGATATATCCTAATGTGATTGTGGAAGAAAATCCATATACAGAAATTACAAAAGAAGTACAAAGTGGAAGTATGATTCTTATGAGAATCAATGCGAAAGTAGAAGAAGAATTATCGACAATTATTCATTATTTAAAGCAGAAAGGCTATCAAATTGTAAATCTAGAGACGCTTTTGACAGAATAAAAACCAATCTTAGGATTGGTTTTAATGATGTGGAGTATGACTTTTTTTGATCTCATCAATGGTTTCATCCATCTCTGGAAATGTCATTTTGAAATTTTTTAAAATGACTTCTCTTGTATAGTGATAATCGAGTTCTAGACGACGTAATGATTTATGTTTTAAATAGTCATTTAACATAGGTGTCAATATCACTGGAGGAATTATGATTTGTGGATCAGAATTGATATACAACTGATTTTTAACTGCTTCGTATAATGGGTTTCCATCTGTTAGTGTTTTTATTCTTTCGATTTGTTTATCTAATACATCAATTGATATATGACTTTTTCCTGAAATTTTTTCTTCTTGGAAAAAGACTGGTAATTCATCGATTACTTGTTGTTTGGTTTTTCCAGAAATGATTTCTCTGGCAATAAAATAAAGTACTTGTTCCGGAAAAATGATTTCTTCACTACGATGTTCTTGAATAACGGTCTTCGCACCTACATATAGTCCTTGCAGTGATTTATCAGCAAGTACAAATTTCACAAATCGTTTTGTGAGATCGACTCTAACTGTTTCTGCATTTGTTTGAAAATGTTTTGCTGTCTCATGACAACTAGCATGATTTTCTATCATATATTTGGCTTCTTGTATAATTCTATTACGAATACGTAATTGATTGGTAGTAAAATTTGTATGTTTTTCTTTCATAGAATCTCCTCTTCAACAAGAAAACATTATACTAGAAAAACTGGAATATATCAAATCATATGTTATAATAAGCATGGTGATTTGCTGTGAAAAAGATTGAAATTTTATCTCCGGCTGGAACAATGGAAAGTTTTTATGCTGCTTTATTAGGTGGATGTGATGCCGTTTATTTAGCAGGATATCAATTTGGAGCACGTAGTTATGCGGGTAATTTTTCTATGGAAGAATTAAAGGAAGCAATTGAGATTGCTCATTTGTATCAAGTGAAAGTATATGTAACTGTGAATACGATGATTTATGAAAGTGAAGTAGATACGTTTTTAAATTATATCGATCATTTGGTAACACTACATCCAGATGCGCTCATTATAGAGGATATTGGGATGTTTGATCTTATTCATCAACGATATCCCAAATTGGAGTTACATGCTTCTACACAAATGCATTTACATAATCAAGATGGAGTTCTGTTTGCGAAAAAGATAGGAATGAAAAGAGCTGTGATTGCAAGGGAAACACCTATAGAAGAAATAAAAAAGATAAGGGAACATGTAGATTTACCAATAGAAGTATTTTGCCATGGAGCACTTTGTATCAGTTATTCTGGACAGTGTTTGATGTCTAGTTTAATAGGGGGAAGAAGTGGAAATCGAGGTACTTGTACACAGTGTTGTAGACTACCGTATACATTATGTAATGAAAAGAAGAAAGAGATAGAAACAGGTTATTTACTGAGTACAAAAGATTTAAATACCTTAGAATATGTTGGAGAATTGATTCAAGCAGGTGTGGATAGTATAAAAATAGAAGGTAGAATGAAACGTCCTGAATATGTATACTATGTGACTTCTTTGTATCGTAAAGCAGTAGACTCTTATGAGCGATATCATAAAGTAGAAATAAAAGAAGAAGAAATAAAAAATTTGAAAAAAATATTCAATCGTCAATTTACGAAAGGCTTTTTATTTCACGAAGATATGAAAAAGTTCATTCATGCTTATCGCCCAAATCATATGGGAGTAGAAATTGGAACAGTGATATCAGTAAATCATAAAGAAATTAAGGTAAAGTTATGTGATTCTGTTTCTATTCATGATGGACTTCGTATTTTAGGAAAAAAAGACGTAGGCGTTGTATTAAATGAATTTTATGAAAATGGTAAATTAGTAAAAAAAGCAGAAAAGAATCAGATAATTACTTGCAAAGTTCATGATGATGTAAAAGTAGGTTCTAAAGTTGTTAAGACAACAGATTATGAACTTATGACAGAAATTCAAAATAAATTAAAAAATTATAAAAGAAAAGTGTTGTTACAAGGAAAGTTACATTGTGAAATTGGAAAACCATTACAACTGACAGTAACAGATCAGAAACATACAGTGACAATTGAATCGCATCAAGTTTTAGAATCTGCACACAAAAAACCAGTGTCTAAACAAGTTTTTCAAGAGAAATTATTCAAGTTAAACGATACCATATATCAGTTTGAAAAGTTAGAAATTGAAGGAGAGGAAGGCTTTATCCCACTTTCTTTTGTAAATGATATGAGAAGAGATATGGTACGTGTGTTAAATCAAATTAGAACGAAAAGAGATGAGATGGTTCCACAACCATATCATAGAGAAATTCAGAAAGAAAAAGTACAAGCACGAAAAACTGTTTTTATTTCAACAATGGAACAATACTATGAACTTTCAAAAGATATTGATGTAATCTATGCCGAAGAAAAGTTATATCGTAAGTTAAAAAACGATCCACGTGTTGTATTAAAATTATCAAATATTATGGATCATTATCCAAATCTAAAAGGAGAAGTATTGATTTCGGAATATGGTGGTTTTATGCATAGTCAGTCTGTGATTACTAATTATAATTTTAATGTTTCTAATTCTTACGCAGTTCGTTTTTTAGAAAGTTTGGGAGCCAAAAGAGTAACACTTTCTTTAGAATGTTCAAAAGAACAAATAGAAGAATTATACGATTCCTACATGAAACGTTATCATCAAGTACCATCTATAGAAGTGATTATTAGAACGAGACCAATTGTGATGACATTAAAATATCCATTATTACAAAATTTAAAAGAGAAAACAGGATATTTAAAAAGAAATCGCGATTATTTCAAAGTGATTCAGAAAGAGGATCATACTGATATATATTTTTCAAAGGAAATGAAATTTGATATCCCATCAAAAGAAGGAATTAGTACTAGAATAGAAAAAGATGTCAATTAAGTGATACTGATGTCTTTTTTTTGTAAAAATGTGTTATAATGATAATAATAAAACTAAAAATAGAGAGATTGTGATGATTTTATCATCGGTTCCATAAATATGATGTAAATACTAGGGGTGAAAGTATGAAGAGAATTGTACGTTCTAGGACGACGAGTAATAAAACAAAAAATAGAATGTATTATCTGATTGCCATGATTGTCGTTTGTTTTTTCATCATGATCGCTGTTGGATATTCTGTTTTAACTAGTATTGTGCAAATAAATGGAACTGCTCAGATTACTTCTACTTGGAGAGTACTTTTCACCAAAGCAGTAGAACATACGATGGATGGGGCAACGACAACATCAGGACCAACTATTACAGGTGGGACAAATCTTTTTGTAAATGTACAATTAGAAAGACCAGGAAGTCAAGCAATTTATGATGTCACGGTAGAAAATCAAGGAACGATGGATGCTGTTGTGAAAGAAATTCGTGGTGTTCAAGAAATGAACGAAAAAGCTCCTTTAGAAATTCAGGTAGCAGTAGATGGGATTATCACCGGAGAAGAATTATCAGCTGGAGAGAAAAAAGAATTTCAATTAATTGTAACTTGGGATCCAAATGCCGAGTTGACTTCTGAAAATGTTTCCAAGGAAATTACGATTTCAATTGATTTCGCACAGAAAACAGAGAGTGCTACGACGTTCCAATTAAAGATGCCAACCTATACATTAGATCAACCAAATGATGTGTGGAGCAGTGAAAAAAATGTTACAATGATCTATCCTGAAGGGGATAATTTACTTTATCAATATAGTCAAGATGGTGGAAAGTCATGGTTAGTTTCGCCTTCTAGAGTTTTTACTTTAAAATATTTACAAGCGGGTAGTTTATATATTAGAGTAACTGATGGAGTTAGTAGTTTAACAACACCGTTGATTTTGATCGAGAAAGTAGATCATGATGTTCCAGAAGTTAGTATTAGTGGAAATCTCGATTCATGGGCAACATTTAAAGTCATATCGATTGTTGCAACAGACAGTATATCGGGACTAGCTCCTGAACCGTATTCTTGGGATGGGGGATTGACTTGGAGTAATATGGATAGTCAAAGGATTGTTGAAAATCAAACCCTTGATATTCGTGTCAAAGATAATGCTGGTAATATTACAAGAAGAGAAGTAGAGATTACAAAAATTGATCGTGAAGCACCGACAGATGTATCATTACGTCAAATCGATGTATCATCTTCAAGCTTAAAAGTAGAAGCAAGGGCTACCCAAAATGGATTAGGAATTCGTGGCTATCAATTTTTAATCAACGGAGTATGGTCAAAGGAACAGACAGATCCTACTATGGAGTTTACTGGTTTATCAAAACATACAAATTATCAAATTGCTGTAAGAGTATATGGAAAGAATGGAACATATACAGAGAGTGAAAGTTATACATTTACAACAAATGATATTCAAGCACCGACTTATGCCTTAACAAATCATGAAGATGGAACTAAATCAGTTACCATTACTTATGAAGGTACGAAAACAAGTAATTTAATATACGAATATTCTTTAGACGGTGGAAATCACTGGGTTGAAGTAAATGGAAGTGAAATTCGTCTCGATTTTGTACAAGAGGGAATGGTTATTGCTCGTGTAAGAGATGTTGGAAATAACAATAATGTAGTTACAGCAAGTACGTTTACAGTGACTTTTTAAAGGTAATACTTAAACATGGGATACTTACGAATATAACATTAGATTTTAAAAAAATACTCACAACTTGTGAGTATTTTTACATGACATCATTTGACATAAATTTAAAAAAAAGAGTGGAAAATTACTATACATTTGAAACATTTTATACTATAATAAATAGCAATTTGGTGGTGGTTATGATGAAGCTTAGTTTACCTGTCATTTTATTAAGAGGGTTGGTGTTACTTCCAAATGCAGAAGTTCGCTTTGAGTTTGAACAACAAGATACCAAAAGTATGATTGATGTTGCGGAATTATTTCATGATAACCAAGTATTAGTTGTTAGTGGAAATGATCGTTTTGAGGAAACACCAACGATAGAAGACTTACCAAAAATTGGTGTTGTTGCCAAAATTATGAATAAAGTAGAATTACCTAGTGGTAAGATTCGCGTTGTGATGAGAGGAGAACAAAGAGCTTTGATTCACGAATATCTCCATGTGAATCATACAAGTGAAATTGAAGCAATTATTGAGGTAAATATTGAAACACCAGTAGAGGATGCTGAAACAGCAATTTTAACTGCCAAACTAAATCGTGAATTAGATCATTATTTGGAACTAATTCCATATGTATCGAATAGTGTTGTTGAAAGAATTCGTACTTCTTCTAATTTAAGCGTTGTAACAGATTTAATTGCTGCTCATCTACCACTTACATTTGAACGTCAAAAAGAGTTTTTATACGAATGTAATCCCAAATTACGTACACAGATGATTTTAGAAGATATCTATCGTGGAGAACAAGCTTATGAATTAGAAAAAGAGATTGATAGTAAAGTAAAAAATGAAATTGATCACAATCAGAAAGAATTTATTTTAAAAGAAAAGATTAAAGCATTAAAACAAGAGCTTGGGGAAGATAATCAAATAGAAGAAGAAAATGAAAAATTAAAGGTAAGTATTGAAAATTTAAAGGCACCTGAGAATACGAAAGAAAAACTTCGTTTAGAAATGAAACGCTATGAACAGTTACCTCCAATGAGCCCTGAATTAGGGGTTATTAAAACGTATATCGAGTGGTTCTTGTCTCTTCCGTGGAATGAATATACAGAAGATGAGACGGATTTAAAAGAGGTGAGAAAAAGGCTAGATGCTTCTCATGCGGGACTTGTGAAGGTAAAGGAGCGTATTATTGAATATTTGGCTGTGAATCAGATGACCAATTCTTTAAATGGACCAATTATTTGTTTGGTAGGTCCTCCAGGTGTTGGAAAAACGACATTGGCAATATCTATTGCGAAGGCAATTCATAAAAATTTTGTGAAAATATCTGTCGGTGGTGTGAGTGATGAGGCGGAAATTATTGGGCATCGTAGAACTTATGTAGGAGCATCTCCAGGAAGAATTATTACTTCTATGAAGAAAGCTAAAAGTTGTAATCCTTTGTTTTTAATTGATGAGATTGATAAGTTGAATCATAATTATCGTGGCGATCCAGCTAGTAGTTTATTAGAAGTGTTAGATCCAGAACAAAATAAGACGTTTGTTGATAATTATTTAGAAGAAGAGTATGATTTATCTCATGTTATGTTTATTTTAACTGCGAATTATATTGAAAATATTCCTGAAGCATTAAAAGATCGTTTAGAGATTGTAGAATTATCTGGTTATACAGAATATGAAAAAGTGGACATTGCGAAAAAATATTTGTTAAAAAATATTTGTAAGAAACATGGAATTCACAGAAATAAAATTAAAATGAGTGATGCGATGATTTTGAAAATTATTCGTGGTTTTACAAAAGAAGCAGGAGTGCGCGAGTTAGAACGTCAACTCTCTACGATTGTTCGTAAAATTGTGACGAAGATGATTACAACTAGAACAGTGGAAGATGTTTATATTGTCGATAATCAAATGATATATGAATACTTAGGAAGAGAAAAATATTTATTTTCTAAAGTAGAAAAAAAACAAGTCGGAGTTGTAAATGGACTTGCTTATACGAATTATGGTGGAGATACACTGCCAATTGAAGTTACTTATTTTAAGGGAAATGGGAATTTAGTATTAACAGGTTCATTAGGTGATGTGATGAAAGAGAGTGCTCGTATTGCACTATCTTATATTAAATCTCAAGCTGATTTATTTGGAATTGATGAGAATGTGTTAGAAGAAAACGATATTCATATTCATGTTCCAGAAGGGGCAGTAAAAAAAGAAGGGCCAAGTGCGGGAATTGCATTAACAACTGCACTTGTTAGTTCTTTTACAGGTCAGCCAGTGAGTGAGAAATTAGCAATGACAGGAGAGATTACGTTAAGAGGAGAAGTACTTCCAATTGGCGGGTTAAAAGAAAAAGCAATTGGGGCTATCCGTAATGGGATTACGAAAATTATTATACCGAAAGATAATTTAGGAGATTTGGATGAAATTCCTATGGAAGTAAGAAAACAGATTAAGTTTTATCCTGTAAAAGATTATCAAGAAGTATTTGAAATTGTGAAAATGACAAATCAGAAACAGATGAAAATGGATTTACAAGTATAAAAATCGCAAACGCGATTTTTTTTTGTTCTAATTTACAATATAGAACATAGTCTTTAAGTGAAAGGTGGGAAAGTATGAAGAAAATAATACCATTTCATAAAGAAATTCCATTTAAGACAAATCTAGAAGAAATTACAAGTATTTCATTGGAACATACCATTCATCCGGATGGGAATAAAGTGAGTGGGGACTTTATTGTAAGTGGAGAATATAAAATTTCTGATCATAGTAATTGTGTAGAATCTTTTTCTTATGAACTTCCATTTGAAAATGAATTTCCGAACTGCAATTTAGATAAAGCAGTGATTGATATTCATGATTTTTATTATGAGATTATCAATTCTAGTATTTTAACAGTACATATTGAATTATGTGTACAAAATATTATAGAGGATCCGATTATTGTAAAAATAGAGCCAGAAGAAGAGATGAAAGTACCAGAAAAAGAAGTGGAAGAAGAAAAAATAGAAGCTTTAGTAAGAGAGAAGATGGAAGAGAAGGGACCAGATGCATTAGAACATATTGAAAGAGAAATACAGGATTTATTTGATAAAGAAGTTGTGTCTGAGGCAGTGACGGAACCTGTTTTAGAGACGATAAAAGAGGAAGGTGTCAATATGGAAGAAGTAAAAGAAGAGCCGGTATTTGAGGAGAAAAACATAAAAGAAGAAATACCATCAACTGATAAAAAAGAAGTTGTGTCTGTTATGAATGAGAAAGTAAAAGAAGTAGAAGAAGCCGAAGAAGTTGAAAGAGAAGATTATGATAAGATTGATGAGATATTAGAACAAATGGATACGAAAGAAACGTATGCGACTTATAAAATTTATATTGTAAGAGAAAATGATTCATTAGAGACAATTTTAGAAAAGTATGATACGACAAGAGATGCACTTAGTATGTATAATGATTTATCAGAATTAAAAATTGGTGATAAAATCATGATTCCATCTCAAAATGCGTAATATTAGACATATTCTAGATAAGTATGAACTTCATCCTACACGGTATCAAGTGAAAGGAAAAGTTACTTTCGTTGATACCGATCGTGGACAGTTTGCGATGAAAGAAATGGAACATGATCAAGAAGAAATATGGAATTATTTACGTAGTAGAAATTTTTTATATTATCCAGAAATTATTCGTTATGAAGACAATATATTGGTGACGAAAAAAGAGCAAGATATCGCTATGCCTAGAGAACAAAAAGCAGCTGATTTAACGGATTTAATGGCTCTATTACACCATAAGACAACGCATTATAAAGAAGTAGATATCAGTGATTATAAAGAGTTATATGAAGATATTAGTAATAATATCTTTTATTTACAAACTTATTATGATGATATGATGAGTGTGATTGAAAGTCATGTGGTGATGAGTCCTAGTGAATATTTATTGGCTAGGAATATTACACTAGTATATTCTGCTTTAGCATTTGCAAAAGATGCATTAGAAAAATGGTATGATATGATCAAAGATAAAAGAAAGCAGAGAATGGTTGTCCTTCATAATCATTTAGAGTTATCTCATTTTATTCGTAATCAAAATGCTTATTTAACAAGTTGGGATAAAGCAAAATTTGGGATTCCTATTTTTGATTTTTATAAGTTTTACAAGAAGCATGGATTAGAATTTGAGTTTGATGAATTGTTGAAACGCTATGAAAGAGCTTATCCACTCTTAGAAGAAGAGAGGTTGCTTTTATTTATATTAATTGCTCTCCCTGATAAGATAGAGTGGGACGATAGTGAGTATGTCATGTGTCAAAAAGTTAGTAATATGATTGATATGATGTATAAAACAGAACAATTTATTTCACCATATAATACGGAAAATAGAAAACAAGAACAACGCTAAGAATAGAAATAGCATAAATAAGTTAAAGCGAGTAATTAAGAAGAAAGTTAAAAATACTTGATAGATAAGTAGTGTGAATGTACAAAAACAACAGAGCCACCATTTTCCTCGTCCACAGAAAAAATTACCATTATGCATAAGTATCACCTAATATAAGATATGAGAAATAAAAAATAAAGTGATTAGATATATTTCAACAAACAAATGTTTGTGATATAATTGTGTTAGGTGATACCATGGAGAGAATTATCTTTCACATTGATGTGAATAATGCATTTTTATCATGGACCGCGCTTGATTTACTAAACCAAGGATATCAGTACGATATTCGTGATTCTTATGCAGCCATTGGTGGAGATGAGAAGTCACGAAGAGGAATTGTTTTAGCAAAGTCTCCCAAAGCGAAGAAGTGTGGTGTTGTGACGGGGGAGACTCTTTATATGGCTCGTAAAAAATGTCCTGCGATTCGTTTTTATCCGCCCAATTATAAGTGGTATCAATATAATTCGAATGCATTGTTTCAGCTTCTTAGTCAGTATTCACCAGATATTGAAGTGGCGAGTATTGATGAATGTTATTTAGATTATGGAAAAGTAAAGAAATTATATGGAGATGAATATGAGTTTGCGAAAAAAATTCAAAAAGAAATATTAGATACATTAGGATTTACAGTTAATATTGGAATTGCTAACTCTAAATTATGTGCGAAAATGGCATCCGATTTTTCAAAACCATATAAGATTCATACATTGTATCAAAATGAAATTAAAGAAAAAATGTTTCCACTACCAATTGATGATTTATTTGGAATTGGAAAACAGACAAGTATGAAATTACATCAACTTAATATTCATACCATTTCTGATTTAGCGCATGCGGATCCAACTTATTTGTACAAGTATTTTAAGAATAGTGCGACAAAGATGATTGAATGGGCCAATGGCGTAGATGATTCAGAAGTGATATCAGAAGCAGTTGAGAGAAAAGGGATTAGTAATACAACAACACTACCAAAAGATATGAATACAACTGAAGAAATTTTTCCTATTTTACACGCGATTAGTGAAAATGTATCATTGTCTCTTCGTAAAAAAAATAAATATGCAAGTGTGATTGCAGTGATTTTCAAAGATAAATTTTTTAAGAGTTATACACATCAGAGAAAATTAGAAAATCCCACTTGTTCTACAACAGAAATCTTTGAAGTAAGTAAAGAATTATTTTTAGAAGGATGGAAAAGAGATCCGATTCGATTAATTGGTATTCGTTTGGATCAGTTAACCGATCACGTCACTTATCAAGCATCTTTATTTGAAGATTTTGAAGAAAAAAGAGGAAATGAAACATTAGACTTTGTAGTAGATGAGATTAAACAAAAGTTTGGAGATAAAGCAATTGGAAAAGCTTCCTTAATAGAAAACCACATTAAAAGAAAGTTTGATTAACTGATTATCAAAATTCTATACAGTTTTTTATTTTTATGGTATACTGATATCGGTCTATAAAAATAAAGGAGCTAGATATGGAACAAATTATGATAGATATTATGAATAGCTTTGGCTATTTTGGAATTTTTTTCTTAATTATGATAGAAAATGTATTTCCACCGATTCCGAGTGAATTAATTTTAACGTTTGGTGGATTTATGACTGTTAGTAGTAATATGACCATTGTAGGAGTAATTATTGCTGCAACATTTGGATCGTTACTTGGTGCCGGGATTCTTTATGGGATTGGGAAGTTACTAAATAAAGAACGTTTAATTAAGATTGTAACGAGTAAGTATGGAAAATTACTTCGTGTAAAACCAAAAGATATTGAAGCTGCTGATAAGTGGTTTGATACGAAAGGATCAATTACTGTATTAATTTGTCGTTGTGTACCAATTGTACGTAGTTTGATTTCTATTCCAGCAGGTATGAGTGATATGCCAATTCCAAAGTTTTTAGTTTATACGACAATTGGTAGTGCTGTATGGAATACATTTTTAGTATGTGTTGGTGCCTTTGCTGGAGATAAAAAAGATGCGATTCTTGGAGTAATAGATAATATTTCTCACATTGTATTAATTTTATTAGTGATTATATTTGTGGGATTTGTAATTTGGTTTTATAAGAGAAAGACTAATAAAAGGGAAAAGTAAGTAAAATTTGTACTTACTTTTTATTTGTGTTATAATATCAACTCACATAGGGGGAATTGGCTATGAAGAAATTAAAATTACATAAGAAAGATACTTATGGTATTGAAATAGAGTTTGCAACTTTCCATCAACCAACTTTGCAACATGAAATAGAACTTTTAAAAGAACAAGGGAAGTTACATCGTGATTGGATTTTAAAACCAGAGAAAACATGTGATGAATATGGACATCCAGGAATTGGGTATGAGATCAATTCTCCGGTGATGGATTATCATCAAACTTGGTTACAGGAATTAAAAACAGTATTACATTTATTAGAGCAATATACGAAGATTACGACATATAGTGCGCTTCATTTTCATATTGGAGAGCAGATTTTTGAAGAAAATGTGAGAAATCTTCAAGATTTTTTACTACTATGGTGTTATTATGAACCTGTTTTATTTCGTTTTTCTACGGGAGAATTTGATACTTTAAGACAAGGTGTTGCCTTTTATGCAAGACCTATGGATATTAGTATGAGTGAAGAACAAATTCATTTGTTAAATCAAAATTTGACAATGTGGGAATTTTTATCTCAATTTATGAAAGATTTTGGAAAAACATTTGCTGTTAATTTA
>CALVQD010000087.1 GCA_944355255.1 uncultured Bacilli bacterium | reverse complement strand
GTCTTTTTTTCTAACAGAAAAAGAAAGAATTTGAAATCTTCCTTTGTCTATCGTACTTTTGGATGCTTTTTATATTAATGTGATATCAAAATAAAAAAAATTGACTCAGGGCTTCGAAAGTTTCCTGGGTACCAATCAGTATGAATAGAATCAAAAGCGTTATTCTATTACGCATTTCTTGATTTTTTTCATTTTTGCGTAATAGAAATATGCTCTTTTTATTGACTCAACCAGTTTGCAATATCAACAATATGAACTCCTTCATATTGGTAATTATCGTGTTTTGTACGAGCGATAACCATAATTTAAACTGAGGCTATATTATAACAAATATGGCTAAGATTGCATTTTACATTAATTTATTTCTACCTTTTTAATTTCTTAATTTTTCCCAATGTTTCTTCAGCAATTGTATCAATATCAGTATGGTTGTTTTCAACAAGTATTGTTGTATCAACAGGTAATAAGTGTTGAAATTCATCTAAAAACTTTTGCCTAGTTGAATCATTATCCAAAATTTTATCTAAAACACTTTTCCCACGAAGTGTAATACGTTTTTGTCTAAGATTTTCATCGGAAAAAACAAATAATGTAACATCTGGTATAAGTAGGTGATTTCCATAAATATTATAATCTAAACTCACATCAACTCCTGCAACACGATTAGATACAACTGTGTCAATCAAATAACGAACACAATAAATATTATTATTTTTATAATCTAAATTATTTTTTATATAGTCTGACATGTATACAGTTGAAGATAAATAGTATAAAAAATGTGCAGTAATTGAATCTTTTCTAATAACAGTGTCTACAATCTCCCTATTATAATACTCTGGACTTGGAGTTTTTAACAAGATAGATTCTTCATCCAATTCATGTATTTTTTTGGCAATAGTGGACGTACCAGATCCATCTAAACCCGTTATTACAATAAACATATTATTCCCCCATCTCATTATTTATTAGTTCATATGCCTTTTTAACATCGAATTCATCTGTTATAAGAATATTTAGTTGTTTAATTTCGTTCAGCATATGTTTTTTTTCATTTATTATTTTTTCTTCACTTTCTTCTGAAAAATCTCTTTCATTTTCATATTCCAATAAAAGCCCTAAGTTTTCTACATTTTGAAATGCAAGTTCCATTTTATGATTTGATAGTACAATGACATCATAAGAGACTTTTACAAGAACCTGGAAATTCAATGCATTAAATAACTTTTTTGCCGATTCTAAATCACCACAATCAACATTTATTTTTTCTTCTGTCATAACAATATCATTTTGATAAATCTTATGTTTATAAGTAATTTTTTTCATTATTTTTCCATTTGCATTTAAATATCTTAATAATACACATGTTGATAAAATTTGTAAAATATTTTCCTTTTTTATTTGGTCCTTCTGCATTGTTAAATATTCATCCTCTACTCTGCTTTTTCGAATGATTTGAAAACCTTGATTTTGTAATTTTTGAATGACAGTATCTAATGGTTCCATTACTCTAGTAGTTATTTCTATTTGTTTCATTAATATTTCTCCTCTCTTCTTCAATTAATTGTTTTCTTGCTTTCATTAATAATCTGCCAAAGTTATTTTCTCCACTTCCGTCAATATCACATCCCCAATAACTTTCTTTTGTAGTTCCTTCAATAATTTCTGTATTATCTGTTTTTATTAATTTCATCTTTATATTTTCATTCTGTTTAAACTTTAAATATATTCCTTCATACATTATTTTATTTCTTATATCATCCCAATTTTGTTTAATTTTATAATTGCGATTTCTTCCAATTTGAGAAGCTTCTTTTGGGGTGGAAGCATTTAAGATTTTTCTTTGTATATCTTCATCACTAAATTTTTGTGCCTGATAATAATGCTCTAATGTTGGCCAATAAATTCCGTGATATTTAAACCCATATTTAGAGTAGCTAGCTAAATACCCTAATGGTCCTTTTTCTTTATAAAAATACATTTTGTTAGCAGGTACTTGACCAGGAATTAAATAACTATCATTCAAATCACTAAATTTATTTTTTTCATCCAATTTTTTTAATGAGAACACTTTTTGGAATTTTACTTGTCCTTCTTCTGTTGCAGTATTTCTCAACTCTAATTTTTCGATCACAATATGATCATTATACCCACAACTCAATCGCCACGCATAATCCTCCTTTGTCATTTTGCTGTTTATTTTCCCGTAATTTTTCTCATGAACTGGTGTCAATGGCTCATTTTCATAATTTGTCAACCCAGCAAATTCTCCTAAAGCTCTCCCTAAATTACAAATAATTCCTGTATCTATAGTAAAATTTTCATCAAAGAATTCATTCGCACTATATCCAGCCATTCTCAAAGCTCTAGCATATCCCTTAATCATTGGAATAACTTCTTCCATGATATAAATGCTTTTTTCTCGTTTTCCATTTAACATATAACAATTGGCATTATTTTGACAAATATTTATTACTTCATTAACATCTTTCCAGGTAAATTTTGATTTTTCTTTCTTAATGCATAATAATGCATTAAGAAAGAAACGTTCTGTTATTATATATCCAGATTTTTTTCTTAAGCTAGTAACAGGATAAATATTTAAACCATCATTGCCATTTTCTGTTAAATGAGGGTTTATAGAATAGTATATGCCCTCTCTGTTTTCTAGCATATATATAACACATGTCCTTTTGTGATTGATTTTTTCAAAATCTATTTCATTTAAGTAATTTTCTAAAACCTTTTGATTCTTAATTGGAGTACATAAATTAAATTCATAAAATACTTCACCATCTGTTGTCAAAGAAATACTTGTTATATCTGGGTTTTTAATATAACATTTATCCATCTTAAGATCAACTTTTTTAGATATAAATAAATAATTATGAGTAGCAATTATTTTATGATTTTTAAATTCGAAATCAAACACTGTTGACAAGCATACTAATGGCTTATACCTAATTTCAACGCAAAATTTACGATTACCAGCCCCTGCAAAATCATAATATGGTTTATATATTTTTAATATATTTGCCATATCATTAATATACTCTACTCGATGAAATTTTCTGCCATCCAAACTATTCCATCCTATAGCATATGGAGTAAATGAAATGCGCACACCTCCTAAATAATGCAAGTATTCTAATGTATTAATTTTACGATGAACTTCATTTAACTTACTATTATGTCTACTATACCCTACTGTTGAAATTCGAGTCACAACTCCAAGTTCTTGATAAGCCAATTTAATAAAAGTATCAAGATAATAATAATTTCCAACATCGTTATCCAAATAGGAAAAAATAACTCCATTCCGATGATTTGCACGATCCCAACAAATATATGGTTTTCTATTTCTGAAATTTAAAGTAGCTACTTTAATCGCAGAAATAACATTTCTTTGACGTTTCTCAGTCCAATATGACATACAGCAATTTGCATCTTTACTACAAATTTTGCATGCATTTAGACATCCGATCTGTGGTTGCAAATGTCGAATTTTTGAAAAAAAATCTTCTGGTAAGTGTGATAATAATTGATAAATTCTTTTTCGTTCTATAAAATCATCTGTTGAGATATTAGTTTCATCAGATAACAAAAACTTCTTTTTATCCACTTTCCTCATCTCCTTGTAAAAAATTAATAAACTTTTGTGAACTAACTGATTGAAATTTTGGAATATATGATACATTCAATGTACAACTCGGAAAACCATCATCCTCTATAATAACTAAATAATCTTGTTCTTTTTTTGGGATGAATTCTTTCACAAAATATCCAACACCCATTTTTCTAAGAACTAAATCAAGTATCATTTCTGATGTCCACACTTCAAATTTAGGGTTCATTTTTTTGTGTACATTTGTAAAAATTTCATTTAGACTCTTCCAAATTGGAGCCCCCATATTGGGTACGATCAACTTATTATCTGAAACTTCTACTAAAAATTCTTCCAGATTATTATATTTTATAAAAAAGTCCTTATGAAATATAAAACAATAATGTAAATATAATAATTTTTGACTTCTGAGAGTTAATTCCTCTTTTGTTGTTGTCAATTTTCTTGATTCTATTACTAAATCCAAATGGTGTGTTTCTAGCATTTTACTCAATTCTGAAACTGATTTACAAATGATTTCAAATTTAATATTGGGATACAATTTATTAAATTTTTGCATTTTATGATCTAGATAAAATACTCCAATATGACTTGGCACACCTATTTTTATAGTACCAACTCCAAGTATAGACATTTTTTTGATTTTTTCTTCTCCGAATCTAATAACCTGAAATGCTTCTAATAAATACTGATAAAGTTCATCTGCTTCTGCTGTTGGAATGACTCCATTATGAACTCTATAAAATAACTTTACATTCAAAGCTGATTCAAGTTCTTTAATTGCATAACTTATCGATGGCTGTGTTGTAAACAACTCATGTGCCGATTTAGAGAAATTTTGATTTTTATACACGATCATAAAAATATAATACTTGTTCATCATATTATCACCTGTTTTCTCAATAAAAGTATAACATAAATAATGACATTATAAAATTAAATAATTCTTATATGTTTTATAAACTTTTTTTATATTTAGTTTTATAAACATTTATATCTTTAATTAATTCATATACATATGAAAAAAAGCTAATTATATTATTGTTAATTTTATAGAAACAAAGCGTTTGGATCACTTATTTATAGATTTATTTACAAATTAGTTCGATGACTATTTTACAGTTATTCAAGTAAAGCTTTGTATTGACTTAAATATTCATCGAACTCGCTTTTTTATGCTTTGAACTTCTTTATTTTTCTAACAAAAAAGAAAGAATTTAAAACTCTTTCTTCAAATAAATTCTCTTGGAAACAAAATAAGAACCTACAAATAGAATCACCATTGCAATAGAGAGCAATAAGATTCCATATTGATTAAAAAATTGA
>CALVQD010000086.1 GCA_944355255.1 uncultured Bacilli bacterium | reverse complement strand
AAGTCGGAGACTCTTTCTTCCAAGTAATAAGTACAAATATATTATACGCAAAAATTATAAATTATGCAAGTATAAACTTTTTCTTTCTAAATATTCCTTGTAAAATTATATAATCTATATAGATTTTTAATAAATAAAAGTTATATTCAATTTATTATTTATCAAATTTTGACTTATTTACTTTTGTTTCTGTATATTTCATTTCAACGATAGGATGAACAATAGTTATTTTTATACACTTAAACCAGATACATATGTCTATATAAAAATATTAATGGATCTTACTCATGCTGTTTTTATACCAATCCTTCGATCTATTTAGTAGATTTGTAACATATTCGCTTTTTGTCTTTTTATATTCTTTTCGATCCCTGTTACCTAATTCTAAAATTTTAATTTTAAAATCGGAATAATTTTTTGCTTCATCATCATGTGATAGTAAATAATCTCTCAAAATAAGAAACTCTTTGTATCTTTCCGTATCTATTATCACTAAATGTATATGTACATCTCCTGATCCGGTTTCACTAGCAGTAGAAGAAAAAAATTGATATATTTCATCTTTACTTTTTTGACTTGCTACATATCCTTCTTCGATTAAAATTTGCTTTATTTTTTCAAATTGCAGATTATTCACAGCTCCAATTAATATATCTATAATATTTTTTCCATATTCTATATTTGGTATAGCCGTTGAACCAACGTGATTTATAGGAATATTGGTTTCTATTCTTTTTCTTAATTTAGTTTCTACGTTTTGATATATTTTTTTATTTTCAATAAAATTTTGTTTTATTAATTCTACCATATTTAATTTTCATTCCTTTCTAATCGACTATTTGAATTATTTTCTAATTTTAAATTAGCAAGTACTAAACGCATTTTCAAAAACATTTAATATCTCCTCTTTAATTAGAATTAACTTATCAAATAAAACACATCTATTATGCATAAAATTTTTACTTTCGATCACTACTGATATTAGTTTATATATAGACTCAACACAAAATCGTTTACTAAATCGATTTCATTTTAACATTGAGCATAGTACTTGTCAAATAAAATATAAAATAAAAGCAAGGATAAAATATATTTTGTATCTCTTGCTTTTATATTTTAATAATTATAATTTTTTATAAATATTATTAAACTATATTTATCATTCATATTTATTGCAAAACAATATTATTTAAATCATTTTCGCTATAGAAAACGTATGTTTTTTTTGTTTTTCATCTGATTTAATGAATTTTTCTTCTGCTTCTGCCATTTCCTCTGACTGATACAAATATCTACTTTGGAATTGATGAATAAAAATCAATGCCCACACATCTCTTTGTGCAAGTTCTAAATAATTACTTGTTTTTAATAATAGTGCATTGTGAGCTAAAAACTTTTGATAGATGTAAAGTTTTATTTCATCGAAACTAAAACCATATGATTGTAATTCTAATAATTCATTAACATGACGTTCAAATGTTGGAATATTTGCAAAGTGTTTGATAATATACTCTGGATAAGATGTGATTTCTAAATCTTGAATTGTTGTAATATGAGGTTTAATTTCCTCTGTTTGATTACGCATCTCATTCACAAAATCAACAAGTGGTGTTTTCGTATTTGTAATATTTGTCTGATTTCCAGTTGGAATAAATTTATAAGTATCTAAAGTTTGGTTTTCTTTTGTTTGTACCATACCCCAAACACTCACATGATCTAATTGTCCTTTATCTACATATTGTTTTATAAATTCATCAACAGAAAGATCTGTTTCAGCAATAAAATAAGCATTTAACTCATTTCTGTCATAGAATCCTACATAACAACTTAAAAAATCAATAATATCAAATTGTGGTGTTATTTGAATGTGATATTGATTACAAATAGATTCCATTTTGTGGTAATCCTCATGTGCTTGTTTTTGCATTTTTTTGTCTTCTAAATAAGCAATCAATTGCATGATATGTGGATCACATACTTCTACCCAATCCTCTCCATCTTTTTGGAAACGATATGTATCACGAACTTCAGAATGGTCAGTGATATGGTATTTTTCCATTGTCTTATCATCTAATTTTACAGTAGTCAATCCCCAACGTTCATATTGATCGTTAGAACGAGTCAAATAATTTGTAATAAATTCATCGATTGAAATATGCATTTCTGTTTGGAAACGACGTTCTAATTCGCTTAATTTTATATTATTTTCTTTCGCATATCGTGATTTTAATAAATCCTGTTCTGTAATCATTTGATTATTTACAAATCCATAACGATTCATCATATTTTTCAATTGTCGATATTGTTGATATGCTTCATTTTGCAATTCCTTGTCTTCATTCCAATGTTGATCTAATAGTGTTAAAAAATGAATTAAACGGTGATCTTGTACTGGATAGATATAGTTTAATTCTAATAATTCTTGTAATTTTCTTTGTCTACTTTTTAATATTTTTTCTTCCACGGTTTTACCCCTTTCTGTTTTTTCGGGAAAGCCATAATATCTTACCACAAATTATTGATTTGTCAAATTCACATGGTTTGAATGATTTTTAACTTCACATGAATTGCATATTTTCATTCCTATATATGCGATTATTTTTATTTCATGTAAAAAATATACTATTTCATACAAAAAAAGAAGTTATTTCGGCTTCTTTTTACTTTCTTCTAATTTATGACCGAGTAATAATTCCATCTGTGGCAATTTTCCTTTTTTCTGATCCATAAATTCTGGAAATTGATACCAAATGGGTGTCATTGTCGCATCTACTAAAGTAGGTCCATCATCACAAAGAGCAATATCCCATGCGATATAATTTGTATTTTTCATTTTTAGCGCTAAATTTAAAACATATTGTTTTATGACTGCGAATTCTGGAATTTCAAAATCAACAATTTTTGTCTTTGTAGAAGGATGTTTTTCATAACGATGATCACGATAATCTAAGCCAGGCGTTACTACAATCCCCGTTTTTAAATCAATCTTCGCCACCATACCACCATAATATAAATTATTGACAATACTTCCATTTCCAATTTTTAAAACAGCACTAGTAATATGCACTTTTCCTTTATGTTTAACAGTGATGAATTCAATCGTATTAATACTTTTTGGATATAATTCTTTTAACTTTGCTTCTTGCTGTAATTCTGTTTCTAGTAAATTCAGATTCTTTTCTAATAAACTTTCATAAACTTTTTCTGGTTTCATATGTTCATTTAATACTACTTTACGAATTTGATGATGAGAATGACGCGTATTTGTTTTCGCGATAAAAGTAGGATTTTTTTTACAGAATTTCGTAAATTCCTTTAAATTATCACCAGTTAACAATAGAAATTCTCGATTTAAATCATTTTGAAATTGTTGATATAGTGCAGTTTTATGATTCCAAAACGTAACATCTGCTTTTTGATTCCATTCTTTCTGTAGTAATTGATTTTTTTTCTCTGTAATATAAGTCTTTCTTTCGTCATCAGTTAATGTATCAAAACGATAATAGTAATACTCTTGATAACTACAACCATATATCTTCTTACATTTCATCATATCTTTCATCACAAAAAGACGATTTTTATGATTTTTACGACTGACAAGTGTTGCATAGTTTTGTAACGTTGTTATTGTTTTTTCGTTTTCTGTTTTTTTCTTTGTCTTCTTCAACATGTCTCTCACCCACTAAAACTATCCATATTATATCATATAATTTCTATTTTGTTATTGTTATTTTTTAGGAGTTTGTTTTGTAATATCGATTGGAGTGTTTTCTAAATCTTTTTGGACAAGTGTTTCGTGAATTTTTTCTTCCTCATTATTTAAATAAACTTCTTCAATACGATCAACACGACACTTCTCTGCTGTGATAATTGCATCTAATTTTTTGGCTGCCACATGATAATCATCATTTACAATAACATAGTTATACTTTGGTAATTCATTGATTTCACGGTAGGCAATTTGAAAACGTTCCATCATTTTATCTTCGCTTTCTGTTTTTCTTTTTTCTAATCTATTTCGTAATTCCTGCATACTAGGTGGTAATAGGAAAACAAAAAGGGCTTGTGGGAGTTTTTCTTTTATTTGTAATGCCCCCTGTATTTCGATGACAAGAATGACATCTTTTCCTTGATCTAACTGTTTTTGAACTGCCTCTTTTGGTGTTCCATAATAATTTCCAGCAAAAGATGCATATTCTAGCATTTTATCTTCTTGAATACATTGTTCAAATGCCTCTTTTGATACAAAATAATAATCTTTTTGATCTACTTCATTGGGACGAATTTTACGACTTGTCATAGAAATAGACTCCCATACATTGTGATTGATTTCTTTTAATGCATTACATATCGTATTTTTCCCACAACCACTTGGGCCTGATAAGACAATTAATAATCCTTGCTTTTTTGTTTTAATCACATTCTCACCTCTTATTGATAGCATTATAACATATCGGAAACAAAAAAGAGCAAAATATTTTATATTTTACTCTTTTTATAATTATGAATAAACTATCATTATGGATTTAACCTTGTTGGTCCACGATAAATGAACGTTGCTTCACGAATGTTATCAATTTCAAAGATTTCCATCATCATACGGGCAATTCCGATAGCAAATCCACCGTGTGGAGGACATCCGTATTTGAAAAATTCTAAATAGAATTCCAATGATTTTGGATCGATTTCTTTTTCGATAATTTGTTTTGTCAATACATCTATACGATGTTCACGAATTGCTCCCGTTGTAATTTCTACACCTTTAAATAATAAGTCATAACTCTTGGTAAGACCATTTTCATCTAACATGTGATAGAAAGGACGTGCTGCAAATGGGAACTTTGTGACAAAGATAAAATCACTGCCATATTTTTCTTTTGCGTATTGGCATAGCAATTCTTCTTCATGACGTTCAAAATCATCTGTTCTCTCTCCTACGAAATTCATTTCTTCTTTTAAAATACGTTTAGCTTCTTGGAAAGTAATACGAGGAAATTTAACACTAACATCACTTAATGTTACATGAAATGTTTCTTCAATTTGCTTTCCATAAGTTTCTTTTAGTTTCGTAAACATATATTTTAATAAATTCTCTTCAATATCCATCACTTCATTTTCATCAGATAACCAACTTGCTTCTACATCGAGCATATTAATTTCTGTTGCGTGATAAGAGGTGTGTGAATTTTCTGCACGAAATGCAGGTCCAATCTCGAATACTTGATCAAATCCACTCGCCATAGCCATTTGTTTATAAAACTGTGGTGATTGTGATAGACAAGCTTCTTGTCCAAAATAATCTAAATGAAACACTTCTGCTCCACTTTCTGCAGCTTTGGCACTAATTTTAGGACTGTGAATTTCTATAAAATTATTTTTTAAGAAAAATTCTCTCGCTGCATGTTCAAAAACAGTTTCTGCTTGAAATAATAAATGATTATCTTCACGACGTAAATCTAAAAAACGATAGTCTAATCTTGTTTCACGTAATGTTTTATCTTTATCTTTAATATCGATTGGAAGCTCTGGTAACGATTTACTAGTGATTTCAATCTCCTCTGGAATTAATTCCATTCCACGTAATTTTACTTTTTCATTTTTAGAGACAAGTACTTTTGCTTTGATTGTACTTTCTAATGTTGTATTAGAAATTAATTCAACAAACTTTTGATTTTTTTCTTCACTTTTTTCAATTGTCATTTGAATGGTACCAGTTCCATCTCTTAAAATAACAAATTGAACATATTGTAAATCTCTAATATTGGCGATAAATCCTTGAACTTCTACTTCTTCTCCGATATGATTTTCCAATTCTTTGATGGTAATTCTACTCATGATGTTTACATCCTCCTTCATGACAATGACATTCATGACCACCATGGCAACAATGATCATTGTCTTCTAATTCTGTTTCTTCTAATTTTTCATCTAAAAACATAACAATATAGTCTTGATCGATTTTATATTCCTCTTTTGTGTCATTATTTTTAATGGTATAAATATGTTCTTTTTGTTCATCTTCTCCAATTAAAACAATAAATTTAGCACCAAGACGATCCGCTTGTTTAAAGTTTCCTTTTAAATTACGATTTAAATAATCCGTTTCAATTGTAAAACCATTCATACGTAATGTTTGAGTTAAACGAAATGCTTCTTTTCTTAAACTTTCATCCATTGGGATAATATATGCATCTACTTGATTTTCATTTTCTAATTCGATTCCTTCTGCTTCAATTGCATTTAAAATTCTTTCGTAGCCAAGTGCAAATCCAACACCAGGAGTGGAAGGTCCATCTAAGTTTTCTACTAGGTGATTATATCTTCCACCAGCACAAAGAACATTGTTACTTCCAAAATCTTTGATATCGGCCTCAACTTCAAATACAGTTTCTGTATAATAATCCAATCCTCTTACTAAATGTTCATCGACAATGTAATCAATACCTAAATCATCTAAATATTGTTTTAGTGATTCAAAGTGTTGTTTTGATTGTTCTGATAAGTAGTCACTCAATTTTGGTGCATTTTTCATACATTCCAATTCTTTATCTACTTTACAGTCTAAAATACGAAGAGGATTTTTGGAATATCGTTCTTGACAATCATGACATAATTCATTCAAATGTGGCTCAAAATGTGTAAGTAAAGCCTCGCGATAAGCAGCTCTTGATTCTTTATCTCCTAAACTATTAATCTTTACTTGAATTCCCTTTAATCCAAGTAAACGAAATAAAGTAACAGGAATACTGATTACTTCAGCATCAACCATTGGACTCGTACTACCAAATACCTCTACACCAAACTGATAAAACTCACGATAACGTCCTGCTTGTGGTCTTTCATAACGAAACATTGGGCCATAATACCAAGCTTTCACTGGCATACTAGGTCTTGTATACATCTTATTTTCGATAAATGAACGAACAACACCTGCAGTTCCCTCTGGACGTAGTGTCATATCACGATCTCCACGATCTTTAAAATCATATGTTTCTTTACTTACGATATCTGTTGTTTCTCCTACTCCTCTATGAAATAAAGAACTTGCTTCAAAAATAGGAGTACGAACAAACTCATAGTGATATTTTTCCATCAAAGCACTTAATAATTTTTCTAAATATTGAATTTTTTCTCCGTATGTACCATAGACATCATAGGTTCCTTTTGGTTTTTGTATCATTCTACTTCCTCCTCATCATCGTGTATTTGTATCATGTCTTTTAAATTTTTACGAGGTCTAGGACTTGGATTGACTTCTGTATATCCAAGCGCTAGAGCGCATGCTACTTTTCTTTTTTCATGAAATAATTCTTTGATTTCTTTTTCCACTTCTAAAATATGCCCAATCCAAAGACTTCCAATTCCTAATTCCGTTGCTTCTAAACACATATTTTCCATAAATGCTCCAATAGACTGATGTTGCATTTTCACACTAAGATCCGTTTTCTCTTCGAAGATAATAAATAATACAGAGGCTTCTTTCATAATACGAGCTGTATTTTTGATACTTTCATCTTCTTTTTGCATTAATATATCGGCAATTTGTTCTTTCGTTTTTTGATTTTCTACTACATGAATAAACCAAGGTTGTTTATTATGAGCAGAAGGTGCTAATGTACCTGCTTTTAAAATACGAGCGATATCCTCTTCTTTGATTTTTTTGTCGACATAGTGTCTAATACTTCTTCTTTTTTCAATTGCTTCTTGTATTTGCACAAATATCCATCCTTTCTGACATAAAAAAGCCCATGACTTAAGGACGAGTTACCGCGGTGCCACCTTAATTCATAGACTAATCTATACTCTCATCTCTTAACGCGAGTACACGTATGTTTTTAACGTATGATGTCTTCGATGGATCTTTTATCTATGTTTTCACCAACCACATAGTCTCTTTTATAAAACAATCCATTTACTCTTTCACACAAACATTAAATATATTTATAGTATAACTTATTTTATTTCATTGGTCAACGTATATTTTTATAACATATCAAACTTATTTTT
>CALVQD010000085.1 GCA_944355255.1 uncultured Bacilli bacterium | reverse complement strand
GTAACGCATTTATGCAACAAGCAATGGCACGTGGATTCCAAGCAGCTGGAGAAAATCCAAATGGTGGAGCAGCTGGTATGGCATTTATGGGAATGGGTATGAATGCAGTTGGTGGTGCAATGAATGGCGTACAACAACCTCAAACGGCAACTCCTAATCCATTTATGGGAGCAGGTGTACAACAGCCAACACAAACTCCACAAGCACAACCAGATACGAGTGCAGGACAAACTGCTCAACCACAACAAGAAGATCCATATCAGAAGTTAGCAGAGATGAAAAAGTTATTAGATGCTGGAGTAATTACTCAAGCTGATTTTGATGCTGCAAAGAATAAATTATTAGGTATTTAAAATGAATGAAACAATACAAGAAATAAATCCACAACAGCCAAATCAGGAAAGTGTTGGAAATGGACAAGTAAAATGTCCAAAATGTGGTGCGACTGACATTTCATTAAATGTAAAAACTGGAAAATTGAGATGTAATTATTGTCGTCATGAATTTGAACAAATAAAGACAGAACAACAGCAAGATTTGAGTAAGTTATCTGGACAATCTATGACACAAGGGGTTCAGAATATTAACGCGGAAGCAAGTAATATGGTTACTTTGAAATGTTCTAGTTGTGGAGCAGAAGTTGTCATTGATACAAGTGAGGCATTGCAGGCTAGATGTCACTGGTGTCGTAATACTTTATCTATTAATGATCAGATTCCAAATGGAGCAGTACCAGACTTAGTTTTACCGTTTCATATTACCAAAGAAGAAGCTGAACAATTAATACATACTTTTGTAAACAAAAGGAAATTTTATGCTCTCCCAACTTTCAAAAAAGAATTTACAACTGAAAATATTATGGGGGTTTATTTTCCATATATGATTGTTGATGTCAATTCTCATGCTAGTTTTAAAGGCGAGGGAGAACATCTTGTCCGCAGATATACAGTAGGTAATGATGAACATAGAGAGACTCGTTATGATGCGGATTTATATCAAGTAGAACGTGAATTTGATTTGACGATTGATAATCTCACAGTAGAATCAAACAAAGATCGTCTAGATCATCAAACAGAACAAAAAACTAATAATGTAATTAATGCAATTATGCCATTTGATATTGAAAATTGTGTGAAGTTTCAAGCAAATTTCTTAAAAGGATATACTTCAGAAAAACGCGATGTCAATGTTGATGATATTAGAAATTTAGTTACCTTACAATCTCGTGATATTGCTCGTTTTGCTGCAAATGAATCCCTAAAACTCTATAATCGCGGTGTTTGTTGGAAAACACAAGATTTACAGGTAATTGGTCAAAGTTGGAAAGCTGCCTATTTACCTGTTTGGTTATATAGTTATCAACAAAAAAAGGGAAACAAAAGTGTTATCCATTATGTTGCAGTCAATGCTCGAACAAAAGAAACAATGGGTAGTATTCCAATTAATATAAGAAGACTATTCTTAGTATCCTTTTTAATTGAAGTCCTTTGTTTATTCTCAATGAATTATGTAGAAGTTGATGGAGATTTTTTATTAGTCATTCCGGGAATTGCTTATTACTTAATTATGTATGCAAGATATCGTAACAAGAATGCACGCCATCATTATGAATTAGAGACAAAAAAAGAAATAAAGAATTTAAGAAAAGTAGATCAGTATTTAAAACGACGTACAGGATTAAGCAATGCTTATATTATTGGTCAGAACAATACAATGGTTCAGGGGACAACATTAGAAAATAGCACTTGGGACGATATTTCTCAAAAACTGATGAAATAATAAGGATTATTACTAAATATTTAAGTATGCGAAGGCATACTTTTTCTTTTATTTTCAATTCTTTTATTGTATAATGAAAAAGGTGATATAAATGTTTGAAAGTTTAGGAGATCGTTTACAAACAGCGATACATAAAATAAAAGGATATGGAAAAATTACAGAACAAAATATCGATGAAATTGCTCGTGAGATTCGTCTTGCCTTACTAGAAGCTGACGTAAACTATCAAGTAGTAAAAGAATTCATTAAAAATGTAAAAGAAAAAGCCCTTGGAGAAGAAGTACAGAAAAGTTTAAAACCAAGTGAATTATTTGTAAAAATTGTAAAAGATGAATTAGTAGAATTACTTGGTGGAGATAAAGTTGATTTAAATATTCAAGGAAATCCTGCAACATTAATGCTAGTAGGACTACAAGGTAGTGGTAAAACAACGACAATTGGAAAACTCGCCAATTTACTTCGTAAAAAATACAAGAAAAAACCATTATTAGTAGCTTGTGATGTCTATCGTCCTGCTGCCATTGATCAATTAAAACAACTAGGAAAAGAACTAAATATCGAAGTATATTCTGAAGGAAAAGGAAATCCAGTAGAAATATCTAAAAATGCGATCCAATATGCCAAAGAAAATCACTTCGACTATGTTTTAATCGATACTGCTGGACGTTTACATATCGACGATGAATTAATGAATGAACTTGAAAATATTGAAAACGAAGTTCATCCAGATGAAGTACTACTAGTGATTGATAGTATGATGGGACAAGATGCCATTCATGTCATTACAACCTTCCATGAAAGATTAAAGCTCACGGGAGCGATTCTTACAAAACTGGATGGAGATACGAGAGGTGGTGTTGCACTTTCTATTCGTCATTTAACTCATGTACCAATTAAATTTGTCGGTGTTAGTGAGAAAATGGATGGGTTAGAAGAATTCTATCCAGATCGTATGGCAAGTCGTATTTTAGGTATGGGAGATATCATGAGTATGCTAGAAAAAGCAGAAAGTGTAATCGATGAAGAAGAAGCCATGAATGCGGCTAAAAAGATGGGAAAAGGAACCTTTGACTTAGAAGACTTCTTATCTACAATGAGACAAATTAAAAAATTAGGACCACTTGAAAATCTATTAAAAATGTTACCAGGTGCTTCTAAAATGGGATTAAAGAATGTCAAAGTAGATCCAAAGGATATGGCACATTTAGAAGCAATTATTCTATCTATGACACCATATGAGAGAAGACACCCAGAAGTATTAAAAGCAAGTCGTAAGAAAAGAATTGCAAATGGTAGTGGAAGAAGTGTAGAAGAAGTAAATCGTTTGGTAAATCAGTTTGAACAAATGAAGAAAATGATGAAACAGATGAAAAACGGAAACATGAAAATGCCTTTTTAAGGGGATTGTATGAAAGTAAAGAGTACTGAAAAAATTCATTTTATTAAAAATGAAAAAAATTATACCAATTTAATTGAATTATGGTT
>CALVQD010000084.1 GCA_944355255.1 uncultured Bacilli bacterium | reverse complement strand
TGTAAAATAGCCTCTTTTATTTTTATTGGCTCATCATTCATTGATTGTTCCATTAAATCTGGTAGTGTAATATTTAACTTTTCTGGTTCATACCATCCACCATAAGTAGTTAAATCGCCTTGTGGATCTGTGTCAACTAACAACACTTTTTTACCTTGCTTTGCTAATGCTACTCCTAAACTAAAAGCAGTAGTTGTTTTCCCAACTCCACCTTTTTGATTAGCGATTGCAATTACTTTGCAATGTGACATCTATTCTCCCTCCTTTCTATAAATTTAGCCACCGTAAATAAATATGATGGCTATGTACTCCATTTCTGGCATAAAAAAAGAACTGACTTATTATCAGTTCAAAAACATTATTTTTCTAATATATCAATATATTTTAAAAGTAATTCATCTATAACTTCAGTATTTTTATTTTCATTTATTAATTTCGTTCTCATAACATTTAAGGCGTTTATAATTATTTTTAATTCATAGTCGTCCATCTTTATTTTTCTCTTTTTCATAACGACACCTCCATTAACTATTAAATAATATTATTGTTTAAATTATATAGTTGAATTAGTCAACCAATACCACTAGACCTTGTATGTGGAAACATATACTACTAAAACAACCTACCATATTTTTGAAGTGTTTTTTTATAAATTTTTGCTATTTTTTACTATTTTTTTGACTTTTTTTAACACCCTATGTATAGTTGATTTTCCCTTATTTTATAAGAGTTTAACGCAGTTTTAACAAGCACACACATTCAACATGTTCTGTATTAGGAAACATGTCGACAAATGTCACTGTTTGAAATTGATACTTTTCTGAAAGATCTTTGATGTCACGAGCCAGTGTTACTGGATTGCAAGATACGTAAATCAATTTTTCTGGGGTTAATTTTAAAAGATATTCCTTGGTCTTTTGATCCAATCCACTACGAGGTGGATCGACAATCACTTTATTTGCCTGTAAATGGAGTTGATGTAATATTGTTTTGGTATCTCCGGTATAGAATTCTATATTCTTTGTACGATTGATTTCTTTATTTTTATTGGCACTTATAATTGCTTCCTTTACAATCTCTACACCATACACATACTTAACATAAGGTGCAATGTAAAGTCCAATCGTACCGGCGCCACAATAAAGATCTAATACAACATCATCCATACTAGGTTGTAATGCTTCTTTTACTGTTTCATATAACTTTTTCGTTGTCTTTGTATTTACTTGAAAGAAAGACTCTGGTCTTACCAAATAATTCCTATCCCCAATTTTCTCTAAAATTTCGTCAGTTCCATAAATACATGTATTATCCACATAAATTGAAGTTACCAAATGCTTTATCCTGTGGATAATCTCTTCTTGATTCAAGTTTTCCTGTGGATAAAAAACAATTTGTGTTTCTAAACCATCTTGAAAAGTACGAATCATAACGTTTTCCACAGAATTTAAAAAACTTGCTCCTTTTAATTCTGTTAATAACTGATTGATTTTTGGATGTAATAACAAACACGTATCAATTTCAACAAAATGGTGACTTTCCTTTTGATAATATCCCATTTTACCATCTTCAACATGAAACACTACTTTATTTCGATAATAAAACTCATCACTATCAATCATATCTGCATCTTCTATCTCAATACCAGCAAATTTCTTTAATATTTGGATTCCTTTTTGTTTTTTATATTCTAACTGCTTACGATAATTCAAATGCATTAAGTTGCATCCACCACAACGATCATAATACGGACAATTTGGTGTTATACGATCTGAACTTGTTACAAGTCTTTCAATCACTTTAGCTTCATAAAATTTCTTTTTTTCTTTTGTAATCAAAACACGTACTACTTCTTGTGGTAATGCATTTTCAACAAACACAATTTTCCCATCAATATAGCCAATTCCTCTACCTTGATCGTCTAATCTTGTAATTTCTACTTGAAACTCCATAAACATCCCTCATATTCATTTTATCATGTATTCTATTCTTTTTTTTAAATTTCCAAATATTTTCTTTATTTTTGTTCACAATAAAATAGAGGGATAATATGAAAAAGATAGAGAAAAGTATTGATAAAGTATTTTTGACCGTTCAAAAAATGAATGGCAAAAGTAGTGATATAAAAACAAGAAAGATCATGCAAGATGAAAGTCAAATTGGAATTTTGTTCTTACAAAGTGTAAGTAGTGATGATAAGATCAGTGATATTTTAATTCATAGTATTATGGAAATCATGGAATCAAGTCATTTAACAGGGAAAAACTTATTGCAAGAATTATATAACCATTTATATAATGGAACCATTAAAGAAATCACAACTTACCAAGATCTTTTTTATCACTTAGTCAATGGCTTTACAGCCATCTTAGTAGAAGGTGAAAATAAAGCGATCGTCGTTGAAACAAAAAGTACGCTAGATCGTGGTATTCAAGAATCAAATACAGAAACATCTTTACGCGGTCCAAAAGATAGTTTTACGGAAAATATTGTTGTGAATCTCGGGCTTATTCGTAAGCGTATTAAAGATCCAAATTTATATTTTGAAGAATTATTTGTAGGGCGTAGAACGAAAACAAAAATTAATTTAGCTTATTTAAGTGATGTTGCTGATCAAGAACGTGTTGAAAAGTTAAAAAAACGATTACAAGAAATTGATATTGATGGTGTATTAGATAGTGGAAATTTACGTAGTTTTTTAAATCCACAGAAATCAGCCTTTCCAAAAATTATGAGTACTGAAAGACCAGACTTTGTGTGTGGATATCTACTCGAAGGAAAAATCGCTATTTTAGTAGAGAATACTCCTTTTGTTCTCATTTTTCCAACTTTATTTATTGATTTCATTCATACGCCAGGAGATTATTATCAAAAAACAAAGAATGTCAATTTCTCTCGTTTTTTAAGAATTCTCGGTTTCTTTGTCACATTACTCGTACCTGCTGCTTATGTCGCGATTATGACATATAACCCAGAAATGATTCCTGATAAATTATTTATTAGTGTAGCAATTCAAAGAGAAGGTGTCCCCTTCCCAACTGCGATTGAGATATTGATGCTTGGTATCACTTTTGAATTATTACGGGAATGTGATCTTCGAATGCCTTCTAAAATGGGAACAGCGATTAGTGTAGTTGGAGGTCTCGTGCTTGGAGATGCTGCTGTAAATGCTGGAATTGTAAGTCCTTTTGCAGTTATTATTGTCGCAATGACTTCTGTTGCAGGATTATTATTTACAGACATTGACATGGTTAATGCTCTTCGTTGGTGGCGTTTAATTTTTATTTTCTTTGCATCTATTTGTGGCATGATCGGAGTTGTAATTGCAAGTATTATGTTAATTACTCATCTATCCACTCTAGAAACATTTGGCATTCCATACCTAACTCCGTTTGCCCCATTCTATCTAAAAGAACAAAATGATGCGTTATTTCTAACGGAAAAATCAAAAATAAAAAATAGACCACGTTACTTATCTTCTAAAAATAAAAAAAGATTAAATTGGGAGGTGAAAAAATGAAAAAGAAATTATTTCTCGTTCTCTTTTTCAGTCTCTTTGCCTTATTTGTAACTGGTTGTTATAACTATCACGAATTAGAAAATCTCGCCATCGTAACAGGACTTAGTATTGATAAAAAAGATAATCAATATGTCATTGGTGTATTAGTTGCTAACTCTAAAAAACAGGAAGCAAGTAGTAAAGAAGGACAGAGTCAAACAATTGTCTATGAAGGACATGGTAATTCTGTTATGGAAGCATTTTATAACATCGACTTAGAAAGTCCCAAACAACTATATATTGGACATTTAGCAGTCGTAGTGATCGATGAGAACATTGCGAAAAACGAAATTGAAAAAATATCTGATATTTTAATTCGTAGTCCAGAAAGCAGAAAAAATTTCTATATCGTTATTGCACGTGATGCCAAAGCAGCTGACGTTTTAAAAATTACCTCTCCTTTAGAATCTTACCCATCGCAAAATGTTTCAATGAATTTGAAAAATACTTCTACTTATCAAGGTATTTCCACTGATATCACATATAGTGAATTTATCGCATCAATGTTAACACCTGGTATTAATCCAACACTTCCTACTATCAAAATATCAGGAAGTGTCAAAGATGGAGAAAAACAGCAAAACCTAGAAAGTAGCAGTCCAGAGACAAAATTACATCTAGATACACTTGCAATCTTTCGCGATACCAATTTGGTAGGATATGTCAATGAGGAAGAAAGTAGAATTATCAATATATTAAATCGAAGAACAGCTTATTCACTAACTAGTGTCAAATATAAAGACAATAACATTGTATTTCATTTATCTAATTTTTCCATCAAACGAAAAGCTACATTAGAAAATAATCAACCAATCATAGATGTTTCATTAAAAGCTACCGCAGCAATTAATGAAATTAATACAAATGCAGATTTAAGTGATCCTGATACCATTACGAAGATCAATCAACTATTAGAAAATAAAATTAAAAATGATATCCTAGATACCATTCATACCACTCAAAATGAATTTCAAAGCGATATTTTTGGATTCGGAAATCTCTTTTACCAAAAATATCCAAAGTATTTTTCAGACATTGAATTAGATTGGGATAAAAAAGTATATGCTACAGTAAAAATCAATGCAGATGTAAATATAGATCTAGAAACAAAGGGTTCTTTAGAACAGACGATTAGGAGGGAAATGTATGGAAAAACAACTAAGTAAAGAACAAGTATCTATTATATCCTATTTCCTAATTCGTTCTTGTTTTATGGGACTAGCTATGGAAATGTTAGTACAAATTGCAAAACAAGATAGTATTTTTGGACTGTTTCTAGGAGCATTACTTGGTATCATTCCATTTCTACTCTATCAATATCTCATGAACTATAATCCCAATTTTAGTATTATAGAACTAAATATTCATGCTTTTGGAAAAAAGCTTGGAAAATTCATCAATTTATTATTAATCGCATTTGTTTTTGTACTAGGAACGATTGTTTTTTGGAATTTAATTATTTTTATTGCTTCTCAATATTTATATCAAACACCTACTTTATTTATTGCAATCATGTTTATCATTCCTATTTTTTATCTACTAATTCGAAGATTAAAAGGAATTGCCAGAGTCTCTCTCATTTTAATTATTTTCTCTCTTATTTTATACTTTATCAGCATTTTTGGACTAACCGGACAAGTACATTGGTATAACTTTAGACCTTTATTTACAACTCCTATTTCTAGTATTTTAAATTCTAGTTTTCATTACTTTGCTTATTGTACTTTAATATTATTTCTAATTACAATCATACCAAAAAACCAGATTGCCGAACGAAGTAAAAAAAATTGGAAAACATCTTGGAAAATTGGTTATTTTCTAATCCATTTATTTACTTTCTCTGCGCTATTTTTTACAATTGCAGTATTTGGTATCAAAATGACATTAATCTATCAATATCCTGAATTTCATATTTTAAAACGTGTTAGCATTATTGGCGTATTAGAAAGAATAGAAAGTACTCTGGCATTTCGTTGGATTTTTGATTTCTTTATTTCCATTACTTTCTGTCTTTACTTTGTAACAGAAGGACTAAAAAGAACATTTCAAATTCAAAAAGAAAAAGTATTCATGGCAATTGAAATCATTGTCTGTATTATGATTACATTTGCAAGTACAATGATTTTCAAAAATAATACTGAAGGATTTCATTTCTTAACCAATTACTTTCCTATATTCTTAGTATTTTTCTTTCTTGTTATACCAAGTATGACTTATTTTAAACTACTTACAATGAAAAAGAAAAAAACGTTTTCTAATGAATAGAAAACGTTTTATTTTAAATAATTTGCTAGAAAGAAAATAATAGCAGTAGTCAATGCGACCATCACTAAGAACAAAATGGCCTTAAAAAATAAATTTCCTTTTTTCTTTGGCTCATCTAACTCATCACTTAACTCACTAAAATCTTCATCACTAAAATTCAAACTAGAGGTAAAGAAGGAATTATCTAAAGTTCTTTCTTCTTCAAAGTCATCATCTTCTTCTCTATTGAATTCTTCTTTTTCTGAAGCAAGTAAATCTTGAATTGTTTTTTCTTGCGTTTGATCCAAGTCCCCTTCTTGTAAACTATCTAACATAGATAAACTAAGGGTTGTATCACCAACTTTGTTTAACTCTTTTTCATCAATCTCTGGTTCTTGATTTTTGATTTTAATATTTTTTAAAATATCATAGCCAGTATCTTGTAAAGAACGATAACGGTCATCGTCATCATCTTCTTTTTCTCCTTTAGCTTTATTCAAAATATCTCTAATATCATAATTTTTCTCGTCTAATTCTTGAAATGTTGCGATTTCTCCAGTATCATCCATATCATCATTTACATCTACCACAGGATGTATTTTTTTCTTTGGCTCTTCTTCTCTCATTAATAGTTCTTTAATTTTATTAATATCAACAGAGCTTGTATTGTCAATTCTAGCAACACCTTCAACACTAGAATATTCTAGAGGTGCTTCTACTCTGGCATATAAATGTTCATTTCTTTTCGTACGCATCCCAGTTGGCTCTACTTCTTGATTACGATATCGATCCATACGACTTGCCATATCTACATCACCTCATATTATTATCATAACATAATTCGACTTTTTTTGAAACCATTTCCTTGTATTTTTCCTTGTATTTTTGTATAATGAACTTGGTGATAATATGGAAAAGGTAAAAGTAAATCAAAATGTATGTATCGGTTGTGGTGCTTGTTTTGGTAGTTATCCAGATTGTTTTGAAATGGATGACAATGGGCTTGCGAAAGAAAAAGATAATTTAAGTGCTGAACAATTAGAAGAAGCAAAAGAAGCAATTGATATTTGTCCAGTTGGAGCAATTCAAGAAGAAACAGAAGAAAATGAATAAAAAATTCATTTTTTATTTAATAACACAGTACATATAATACTTACAAATAAAAGGATTATCTACTTCAGATAATCCTTTTTATGTTTTACAAGTGCATATAATTTTTTCACTTCTTTTACTGTTAAATAACGATATTCTCCAGAACGTAATCCTTTTAAATCTAAAAATGCGAAACGTTCTCTTTTTAATTTTAATACTTCATGTCCAACCCGTTCAAACATCTTTTTGACTTGGTGATTTCGTCCTTCATGAATTGTAATCTCAACAATACTTGTCTGTGTCTTTTTATCTACTTTTCTCACCTTTACTTTTGCACGTGAAGTTTTTCTACCATCAATCACGACACCATTTTTCAAGCGATTTATTTCTTGTCCCGTTAAAATTCCTTTTACTTTTGCAACATATACTTTTTCAATTTCTGTTTTTGGATGCATTAATAAATTGGCGAGTTCTCCATCATTTGTCAATAATAATAGACCTGTTGTATCATAGTCTAATCTACCAACAGGATAAATGCGAGTATCTGTATCAATATAATCTAATACTGTTTTTCGCCCCTTATCATCATGAACAGAAGTAATAACTTCTCTTGGTTTATAAAGTAAAATATACTCTTTATTTTCTTCTTTTTTGATAACCGTTCCATTAATTTCTATTACATCTTGGACATCTACTTTTGTTCCCAGTTCTACAACAATTTTTCCATTCACTGTTACATGTCCTTTTTTGATCTCTTCTTCTGCCTTTCGTCTGCTACAATAACCAGAATTTGCTATTACTTTTTGTAATCTTTCCATCTCATCACCACATTTACTAAAGACGATAATAACATAAATTATTAAAATTGACAACTAATGGAATAAAATTCCAACAAGAAATAAACTAGCTAAAATTCCTGCTAGATCCGCAAATAATCCAGCCCACAACGAATAGCGAATTTTTTTAATACCAATCACTCCAAAGTAGAGAGTAATTACATAAAATGTGGTATCTGTAGAACCCTGAATAATAGATGCTAAACGCCCTAAAAAACTATCTGGTCCATAACTTTCAAAAATCTGATTTAACATCGCTAGACTAGCAGTACCACTAATCGGTCTCATGATTGCCATCGGAAATACTTCTAATGGAAAATGTAAAAATTCAAATATTGGTTTTAATAAGTCGAAAATAAATTCAATCGCACCACTTTTCATAAATACATTCACTCCTACAATCATAGCAAGGAGTGATGGAAACATCGTAAGAGCCATATCAAAAGATTCTTTTGCACCATCGACAAAAGTATCATAAACATCTACTTTTTTTAGTACCCCATAGAGAATAACACCAAGAACAAATACAGGAATAATTAAATTAGAAACAAGTTGAATCATGAACGCCTCCTATGTTGGTTTGCTAAAAAGCGATCCATACACATACCAGCTATGGTAGAACAAGTGGTAGCAAGAATACATCCCAGTACAATTTCTGTTGGATTTTGACTATTATACATCATACGAAGAGAAATAATCGTAGTAGGTATTAAAGTAAGTCCACTTGTATTTAATACTAGAAAAGTAATCATACTACGACTTGCTGTATCTTTTTTAGGGTTAATTTCTTGAAGTTTTTGCATTGCTTTTAATCCAAAAGGAGTTGCAGCATTCCCTAGGCCAAAAAAATTAGCAATTACATTGGAAGTAATCAAACTAAGTGATGCGTGTCCTTTTGGTATTTCTGGAAATAATTTTCCTAAAACAGGACTAATCATACGTGACATCTTATTTAATAAACCAGATACAGATGCGATTTTTGTAATTCCTAACCACAAAGCCATCACAGGAAATAACTTTAAAATCATATCTAAAGACTCTTTCGCACTACTAAGCAATACCTCATTTAACCCCTCTAACTTCCCTGTTATCACACTTACAATAATTCCAATAATGAAAAAAAGAGCCCATATTTTATTTACCATAGATGAAAGAATCCTTTTTTCTTAACTTTTTCTTTTTTTACATAAATTGGCTCTTTTAATACTACTTCATCCCCTACTTTTACATGTACTTCTCCTACTTTTCCATTATCTTTTAACTGTTTTTTATTTTCTAATTGAAACGATAATTTTACACTCTGTTTTTCATCTTCACGAAGTGGGTAATCAATATTATTTTTTACATACAATGTCTCATTTTTATAATATTTTTCATTTTCTATTTTTACTGTTCCTTTTTTTAATAAACGATACTTTTTATAATTGGAAAAACCATATTCATGTAAATTTTCATGATCTTGAAAATCATTTCCATCATTTAATGTAACAACGACTAAATTTAACTGATCTTTACTTGCTGTAGAAACTAAGGTACGTCTTGCTTTTTTAGTAAATCCTGTTTTTCCGCCCGTTGTATATTCGTAATTGGTAAGTAATTTATTTTTGTTATACCAAACATAAGTGTTTTTATTTGTTTTTAATGTATACTTTTTAGTACTAACAATCTTTCGATACTCTTTATTTTTCATCGCATAACTAGTTAGTATTGCCATGTCATATGCAGTGGAAAAATTCCCTATTTCATCTTCTTCATCCAATCCACTAGGGTTGTTGAATGTAGTGTTTTTCATCCCAATTTTCGCTGCTTTTTGATTCATTTTCTCTACGAACTTAGAAACACTTCCACCAACATAATCAGCAATCATCAAAGCCGCATCATTTCCACTACGTAACATTAATCCATAAACTAAATCTCTGAGTGTTAATTTCTCTCCTGGTTTAATATAAATACCAGAACCATAAGCTTCTAATACAACATCATTTACTTTGACCGTTTTATCTAATTTTCCACTTTCTATTGCTAATGTTGCTGTCATGATTTTCCTTATGACTACATGGTGATGAATAGGAGTCGTCTAAAACTGTCTTATCATAGACAGTTAATTTTTTACCAACTACATTGGCATAAATATCTAATTTAACTTTTCTCCTATTCCCATCTATTTTA
>CALVQD010000083.1 GCA_944355255.1 uncultured Bacilli bacterium | reverse complement strand
GTGCTTTGTAGTTGCTTCTTTAAATTTACAAGGAATATTATATATTAAAATTAAGATAAACAAAATATTTTTCGTAGCGATTTGTGTCGGAGCGACACGGTCGCGAACGAAATGGAGGTTAATATGGGAATCTTAAAAAAAATTTATGAAGTTATAAAGCGTTTTTTAATAAGTATTTTTTTACTATATAGTTTTAATTTAGTAATGTCACCATTAGAAATCATAATTCCGATTAATATTATAACGGTGACATTTATTACAGTATTAGGTATTCCGGCTTTATTTTCATTATTAGTAATATTACTATTTATATATTAGGAGGTAAAATATGCTTGATGATTTTAAAAGTAGTCAGAAGATTGTATATCAGATGTTTCAAAACGCCGGGAAAATCCAAAAGTTTTCTCATGCCTATTTAATTGATGCAAACCATTATCCGAGAAAATTAGAATTTGCTATAGCAATCGCAAAATTTATTTTATGTCCTAATCATTATACAAATGATGAAAAATGTAATGGATGCTCTCAATGTCAAAGAATTGATGATGCTAATTTTACAGAATTAAAAATTATTTCACCAGATGGTTCTTGGATCAAAAAAGAGCAATTGGAAGATTTACAAAAACAATTTTCTACAAAAGCAATAGAGTCAAAAAATAAAATTTATATTATTAATGAAGCAGAAAAAATGAATGCATCAGCAGCCAATTCTATTTTGAAATTTTTAGAAGAACCGGAACCGGGAATTATTGCAATTTTAATTACTGACAATATGTATCAATTACTAGATACAATTATTTCACGTTGCCAAGTTATCTCACTTGCAAAAATAAATCAAAGTGACTTGACGAGCAATAAAAGTCAGATTACAACGGTCGAAAAAATTGGATTCTTTATTGCAAAGACAGGGGATGAATATCAAAAGTTTGTGCAAGATGAAGAAAAGAGAAATCAGATAGATTGTGTTGTACAATTTGTGAAAGAATTAGAAAATCAGCAAGAAGCAGCTATTTTAAAAGAAAATAAACTTTGGACAAGCGTGTTTAATGATAAGGAAAAAATGGACTTTGGATTAGAAGTTATGGCACTCTTATATAAAGATATGATTCATCATAAAATTGGTTTAGAAATTGATTTTATGGATGATTATATCGACATATTAAATGATTTATCGAAAAAAAATACTGTGAAACAATTATGTGATAAAATTGAAATGATTATCGAATTAAAGAATCATTTAAAAGTAAATGCAAATCAAAATTTATTATTAGATCAATTAATTTTATCTTTTCAGGAGGTGTGTGTATGAAAATTATTAAAGTTGTTTTTAGAAAAAATGGATTACCACACTATTTTGCAACTCAAGGATTACCAATTAAGAAGAATGACTTTGTGATTATAGAAACAGATAAAGGAATGCAATTTGGAAAAGCAACATCTGATATCATTGAAATTGAAGATGAAAAGATTACTGTTCCAATGATGAATGTTGTTAGAATTGCATCTAGAAAAGACGTAAGGCGTAATGAAAAAAATGAAGAAGATGCTAAATATGCACTAAAAAAATGCCGAGAATTAGTTGAAAAACATCAGTTAAATATGAGAATCTTAGAAGCGGTTTATACATTTGATCGCGATCAGTTGTTCTTTTATTTCCTTTCTGATAGTCGTGTAGATTTTAGAGCTCTTGCTAAAGATCTTGCCTCTATATATCATACTAGAATTGAATTAAGACAAATTGGAGTTCGTGATAAAGCCAAAGAAATTGGCGGTATTGGTATGTGTGGCAGGGGATTATGCTGTTCTACCTTTCTGAATGAATTTGAATCAGTTTCTATTAATATGGCAAAAAATCAAAATATATCACTGAATCCTTCTAAAATTAATGGATTGTGTGGAAGATTATTATGCTGTCTAAATTATGAAAATGAATGCTATAAAGAATGTCGTAAAGATATGCCAAAAGTTGGACAAACCGTAACGACAGAGTATGGAAGTGGAATTGTCAAAGAAATCGATATTCTAAAACGTTCTTATAAAGTAGATATTCCAGTAAAAGGACTTATAGAGGTAGTTATGCAATGAAAGAGGAAATCCATTATTTATTAGGGAAAGAAAATTTAAAAATTATTCAAAGTCCTGATTGTTTTTCTTTTTCTTTAGACTCTATGCTATTGCCTAACTTTGTTACAGTAAATCTAAGAGCTAAAAAAATTTTAGATATAGGTTGTGGTAATGCTCCAATTCCATTGATTTTATCAGAGCGTAGTAAAGCGCAAATTATTGGAGTGGAAATACAAAAAGACGCTTATGATATGGCGAGAAGAAGTGTTACATTAAATCAAAAGGAAAAACAGATTCATATTGTTCATGATGATATTCATCATTATGCCACATTATTTGATCATGAAGAGTATGATATTATTACTTGTAACCCTCCTTATTTTCCATATCAAACTTCTTCTATTGTAAACGTTAAGCAACAAAAAACGATTGCTCGTCATGATAAAATGCTAAAATTAGAAGATATTATGAAAATTAGTAGAAAATTATTAAGGAATAATGGTATACTAGCCCTTGTGCAAAGACCAGAACGCTTTGTAGATATTGTTACTTTAATGAGAAAGAGTAATATTGAGCCAAAAAGGGTATTATTTATTTATCCAAAAAAAGGAAAAGAAGCGAATATTTTATTAATTGAAGGAATGAAAAATGGAAAACCTGGTTTAAAAATATTAGATCCTATCTATGTTCATGATGAAAATCGTGAATATACATCAGAAATAAAAAAATTATTACGAATGAATGGGTGATGTCTATGATACAAAACAGTTATCAAAATGAAGCAATTGTATATTTGATACCAACACCAATTGGTAACTTAGAGGATATCACGTTACGTGCGATTGAAATCTTAAAAAAAGTAGATGTTATTTTTTGTGAAGATACAAGAGTAACTTCGCTTTTATTAAATTATTTACAAATAAAAAAAACATTGTATTCTAGTCATAAATTTAATGAAGATAAAAATGAGACGAAGTTTCTTGCTTATTTAAAAGAAGGAAAAAGTATAGGAATTGTTAGTGATAGAGGGACTCCAATCATTAGTGACCCCGGATACTTTTTAGTTCAGACAGCGATTAATCATGGGTATGCGGTGGTAGGACTTCCTGGTCCGACAGCGTTTGTTCCGGCATTAATTATGTCTGGATTAGACCCACAGCCATTTTATTTTTATGGATTTCTTCATAACAAAGACAGTAAGAGAAAAGAGGAAATGAAACAATTAATTGATTTTCCTCATACGATGATATTTTATGAAGCTCCTCATCGAATTCAAAAAACGTTACATCAAATGTATGAAATTTTTGGTAATCGTAAAATTTGTATTGCTCGTGAAATAAGTAAAAAATTTGAAACTATCTATCGTGGAACTATTTCCGAAATTTTAAATTTATCAGATGATATGAAAGGGGAAATTGTTTTATTGGTAGAGGGAAATAAAAATCCAGATAAAAAAATACAAATTGGAGTGATTGAACACGTAAATTTATATGTAAAAGAAGGTTTATCTACTATGGATGCGATCAAAAAGGTGAGTAAAGAGCGTGGTATGAATAAGAAAGATGTTTATCAAGTGTATCATCATTTAAACGAAGAGAGGTGAAGATGAATGTATTTAATTGTAGGACTTGGAAATCCTGGAAAAGAATATGAACATACACGTCATAATATGGGGTTTGAACAAATTGATAGGTTTGCTCAATCTCATCATGTTTCTTTTGAGAGAGAAAAATTTGGCGGGAAATACTGTGAATTGTTCATTCATCAACAAAAAGTAATTTTGTTAAAGCCACAGCGATATATTAATTTATCAGGAGAAGTGATCCAAAAATTTATGGAATTTTATAAAATTCCAATTTCTAATCTATTAATTATATGTGATGATTTGGATACACCACTTGGTAAAATAAAGTTGAAGAAAAAAGGAAGTTCTGGAGGACATAATGGTTTAAAAAATATTGAATTTCATCTTCATACAAATGAATATAATCGGTATAAAATAGGAATTTCTAATAATAAAATGATTGATGGAAAAGACTATGTATTAGGAAAATTATCACCAATGGAACAAGATGAAGTTAAAAAAGTGATGGAACAAGGAGTTCAAATATTAAATGATTATTTTGAATTATCATTTGATAATTTGATGAATAAGTATAATAAGAAATAGTGTGGGTACAAAGTATGTATCCTTTTTGTCGTAATAGGGAGGTGAAACTGTGAAGTATTTAGAAAAGTATATTCAATTAGATGACCGTGTTAATGGGGTTACTGGATTAACTGATGAATTGTTTAGCTATTATCTTTCTTCTGTTTTAAAAGAAAAAAAGCGAAATATTTTATTTGTAACAAGTTCTTTGTTTGAAGCAAATAAATATTTCCAGATGATTTCCGATTATACAGATGATGTTTATTTATTTCCAATGGATGATTTTTTAACAAGTGAGGCACTTGCGATATCCCCAGAGTTTAAAATTACGAGATTGGAGACGATGCTCCATGCATTATCTGAGAAACCAAAAATTATTGTTACGAATTTAATGGGGTATTTAAGATATTTACCAACTCCTACGATGTATCAATCGCATTTCTTTCACGTGCGAGAAAATTGTGATTATCAGATGAATTTATTAATTGAAAAATTATATCAAATGGGATATCGAAGAGAAACATTAGTCAATAAAACGGGGGAAATGGCAGTAAGAGGATTTGTCATTGATGTATTTCCTATGGGAATGGAACATCCAATTCGAATTGAATTTTGGGGTGATACTGTTGACTCTATTAAAACATTTGAAGTAGATAGTCAGCATACATTAAAATCTTATCAAGAAGTAACTATATATCCAAATACGGAATTTTTAACAGATCAAACTGTATCAGAAGATAATATACATCAAAGATTTTTGCCTAACTATGGAAGCGTAAGTGCTATTCAGGATTATCTAAAAAACTGTATGATTGTTTATTCTGATTATGATCAGATCAAAGTAAGTTATGAACGTCTATTAGATGAAATTTTTCACTATAATGTAAGTATGGATCTTCCTGGTGATACAAAATACATGCATGATTTTTATGAATTAGAAGAAAAAAATCAAAATCATTTCTATTATATGGGAGTTGAAAATATTTCCAAAAAATTAAATTTACAATATTTCGATGCTGTAGATGTTCCGATGCTTCCAAAAGGATTAGAAGAAATAAAAAAATATTTGTTAGAAATGAAAAAGAAGAAGATGACAATTGTTCTTGCATTGAAAGATCGTTATCAAGTAAATCATATAATAGAGGCTTTTGGGGAAAATGAAATTATTTTTGTAGATGATACACATATTGTGGATCATAAAATTAATGCAATAGTGTTTCCATTAACGAAAGGTTTTCAAATAAAAGATTTTATGGTTTTAACTGAGCATGAATTATTTCACAAAACAAATGATCGTATTAAATATAAAACAAATTTTAAATTTGGAACAAAGATTCGCGATATTAATAAATTACAAGTCGGGGATTATATTGTTCATAATGTTCATGGAATCGGACGTTATGTAGGAATAAAAACACTTTTAAAGAATGGTTTACAAAAAGACTATTTGATGTTGGAATATAAAGATCAAGATAAATTATATATTCCTGTTGAAAAAATAGATTCTATTAGTAAGTATTCTTCAGGTGAAGGGACTATTCCAAGGTTAAATAAACTTGGCGGAAGTGAGTGGGCAAAGACGAAGTTGCGTGTCCGAAAAAAAATAGAAGATATTGCTGGACAATTATTAAAAATGTATGCATTAAGAGAAATGAAAGAAGGTTTTTCGTTTTTACCAGATGATGAAGAGCAGGTTGCTTTTGAAAAAGATTTCCCATATGAGGAGACGGAAGACCAACGAAAAGTTTCAGAAGAAATTAAAAAAGATATGGAATCTCCTCATCCAATGGACCGTTTACTTTGTGGAGATGTTGGATTTGGAAAAACGGAAGTTGCATTCCGAGCAATGTTTAAAGCCGTTTTAAGTGGAAAACAAGTGGCTTTTCTCTGTCCAACAACTATTTTATCAAAACAACATTATCAAAATGCAATCAATCGTTTTTCTAATTTTCCGGTACGTATTGTACTTTTGAATCGCTTTGTATCCACAAAAGAAACAAAACAAATTTTGGATGATTTAAAATCTGGTAAAATTGATATTTTAATTGGTACTCATCGTATATTAAGCGATGATGTAAAATTTAAAGATTTAGGATTATTAGTGATTGATGAAGAACAGAGGTTTGGAGTGAAACACAAGGAAAAAATTAAACAATATCGTAATACGATTGATGTTTTAACTTTATCTGCTACTCCTATTCCTAGAACACTGCAATTATCAATGTCAGGCGTTCGAAGTTTATCATTGATTGAGACACCTCCAGTAAATCGTTATCCGGTTCAAACATATGTGGTAGGGTATAATAAACCATTATTAAAAGATGCTATATATAAGGAATTATCGCGTCATGGACAAGTTTTTATTTTATACAATCATATAGATGATATGAATGCAAAAGTAGCTGAAATAGAACGATTAATTCCTGATGCAAAAGTGATTTCTGCTCATGGTAGAATGGATAAACATGAATTAGAGGATGTTATGCAGAAGTTTATAGACCATGAATATGATATTTTAGTTTGTACAACAATTATTGAAACAGGGATTGATATTCCTAATGTTAATACTTTGATTATTATGGGTGCGGATCATTTTGGATTATCACAATTATATCAAATTCGTGGACGAGTAGGACGTAGTGATAGAATTGCTTATTGTTATTTAATGTATAACACTTCTAAAGTATTATCAGAAACTGCTAAAAAAAGATTAAATGTAATTAAAGAATTTACAGAACTTGGTAGCGGATTTTCTATTGCTATGAGAGATTTATCTATTCGTGGGGCAGGTGATATTTTAGGAAGTGAACAAGCGGGATTTATTGATACAATTGGTATAGAATTATTTTTAAAAATGCTGAATGATGAAATTCAAAGATTACAAGGAAAAAAAGTATCAGAAGAAGACGACACAGAATCTACACAACCTCTTGTAGATGTATCTACAACAATTAGTGATAATTATGTTGAGGAAGAAGAATTAAAAATAGAAATTCATAAATTGATCAATACGATTGATTCATATGAAAAGATGCAAGAAGTAAGAGAAAACTTAGAAGATCGTTTTGGACATATAACAGATGATATGTTGATTTATATGTATGAAGAGTGGTTTGAAAAAATTGCAAAAGAAATTGGCATTCAACAGGTTAGACAAACGAAAAACTTTATTGAAGTGACTATTCCGTCTCCTATTTTATCTAAATTAAAAGGGGATCAATTATTTTATGATGTTTCACAAATTTCAAAAATGTTCCGCTTTTCTATGAGAGGAAAAAATTTGATAATAACATTAGATACAATCAAATTAGAAAAACACTTTATATACTATTTAATTGACCTTTTGAAAGTAATTCAAAAACAGTTAATAATAAAGCAATAAAAACATACATTTGAGTATGTTTTTTTTTTATTGTAATTTCAACCGCACCACTTTTAATACTTTGATTCTATCTCAAAACTTGATTTAAAGTCAAATATTTTCTTGGGCATAAAGTTAATTTCAAATGCAATATCATCTAAATATATTTGGGGGATCATTTTTAATGATCTTCCTTTTGGTATAAATCTTCTTACCATTCCATTCATCCTTTCATTTGTCCCTCTTTGAAATGAACAGTATGGATCACACTTATAAAGCTTTACTCCTAATTTCTTCGCTGTGATTCCTAACGCATTAAATTCAACTCCATTATCCACTGTGATTGATTTCACTTCTATCTCATTTTTTATGATATATTCATATATTTTTTTATCAATGTAATATTCATTTTTATATTCTGCTTTTATTAACCATATTTTTCGTGTACATCTATCTACTATCGATATAATGGAATCATATTCATTTCTTTTTCCTACGATACTATCTATCTCCAAATGTCCTATTTCATTTCTAAGTTCTACGTATTTTGGCCTTAAACTAATTGGTAATACGGTTTTATGAGCTAAATTCCATTCGAAGTGTTCCATCATTCCACTTTTTCTTTTTCTCTTTCTTTTTTTGTAACAAAGCTTATCTCTCGTTAAAAATATTTTCCCATCATTTATCCAATTATATACTTGTTTTACTGTAGGACATTTGGCGTTTCTATGACTCTTTTTAAATTTATAAACACATATTTCTATAGAACAAGTCTTACGGTCATAATGGTCAAATAAATATTTTATAAATATCTCATATTTCTTTTCGATATCTATTTTTCTTTTTTTATATTTTTTGGATTTGTATCTAGATATTGTTGAATGATGTATTCCTAATATGCTTGCGACCTTACGCATTGATAAGCCTTGATTCAATAATGTATCAATTTCTACTTTCTTTTTTTCTGTTAATTGTGTATAATTCATGTATGAGTCCTCCTTGCCGGGTGGGGCTCTTTTTATTGTATCAAAAAGCCGCACCTAGTGGTGCGGTTGAAATTTCAATTTAGGAAAACATACATTTGAGTATGTTTTTTATTTCCTGGGAAATAAAAAGTGATGAATTTTAATCCATCACTCTCATAATATTTGGTATAATTTGTTTTTTTCTTGAAATAATATGGTCTAAATAATCCCCTTGTTCTATGTTTTCTAGATTAAATGCATCTTTAAAAATTTCTTTGGCTTTTGTATTAAAGTAAATATAAGATCCATTTTTCATAATATCTGTAACAAATAGACCAACTACTGCATAGTCATTATGGACACATACTCTTTCAATTAAATCTATAAATTTTTGTTCATTCTTTTTAATTTCATCAATGTTTAAAGTAAATATTTGTCCAATACCAATTTTAGAATTATCTATTTTAAAGTTTTTAAAATCATTATATAAAATTTCTTCTTCTGTCATTCCTTTGATAGAAGAACCAGCTTTAAACATTTCATAAGCATATTCCGAAGGATTAATTTCTGCAATTTTAGAAAGTTCTGCAATTGCTTTTTTATCTAATTCTGTCGTAGTAGGTGATTTCATTAATAATGTGTCAGAAATAATTCCAGAAACCATTAATCCAGCTATTTTTTTTGGAATTTCAATATGGTTTTCTAAATACATAGAATAGATGATTGTATTGGAACTTCCCACTGGCATATTTCTAAAATTGATTGGCATAGAAGTTCCTATTGTTCCAATTTTATGATGATCTACGATTTCTAAAATTTCCGCTTCTTCTAACCCGTCTACTGATTGTTCTGCTTCGTTATGGTCTACGAGAATTACTTGTTTTGGATTTTTGTCATTCATGTCAGCAAGTCGAAATAATCCAAGACAAATTCCATTATTATCAATGATTGGGTAATTACTATAGCGATGCTTTTTTGAAAGCTCTGTAATATCGTTTACATAATCATTTTCATTTACAGCGATTACATGTTCTGAATGTGCAATTGTAGAAACATAATTACTTAAGCCAATTACCTTGGCAACACTAAATGTATCCATACTAGTACGAATCATATTAACATGGTTTTGTTTTGCAATTTCTAAATGTTCTTCTTTAATCATACCATTTCCTGTAACGATAATTAATTTTGCTTTGTTCAAGACAGCATGTTCAATAATACTGTGTCTATCCCCAACAATCAAAATGGTATCGTTATGAATATCAATACTTTCTAAGAAAGTAGTACTACGATAAGAAGCGATTAAAGTATTTCCAATAATCTCTTCATCAAAATTCAAAATATCTTCTCCATTTAAAATAGATTGAATATTTTGATACGATGTTTTTAAATGAGCAAAATCTCCGACAATTTGTTCTGCAGCAATACTTTTCATAGAAACGATTCCTAATAGTTTTTTGTTTTTATTAACAATTGGTAAAGTAGTTGCTTGGCTTTTTAACATGTGAAAAAAAGCAGCATAAATAGATTCATTTTCAAAGATAAAGTTTTCTTTCTGATAAGCAAAATCTTTGATTTGTAATTTTACATCATTTAAGTATTTTGGTTGTTTTTCTTGAAAATATTTTAGAACAAATTTTGATTCGTTATTAATGTCTCCTAATACACGTGGTTCTGTATGATATCCTAGTTGATTTTTTAGATATGATAATGTAATTGAAGCAGTTACACTATCAGTGTCTGGTTTTTTATGACCAAAAACAAAAATTTGATCCATAACATTCCTCCTTTTTATCGCTCAAAGTGGTTTATTTATTATAGCACAAATATTTCGTTATGATAAGTATAAATTGGCAATTTTAACACATTCTATACATTAGAAAGTGAGGAAGTTATGAAAGCAACTGGAGTTGTCAGAAGAATTGATGAATTAGGACGAATTGTAATTCCCAAAGAAATTAGAAAAACACTTAGAATTCGAGAGGGAGAAAGTTTAGAAATTTTTTTAGATAATCAAGAAAATATTGTATTAAAAAAATATTTTGCCATGAACCATTTTGAAGAAGAAGCAAAAGCATTTGTTGATACGATATATCACTTAACAAGACATAGTGTTATGATTACAGATACAGATAAAGTAATTGCTATGGCTGGTGTAGATAAAGATATTTTAGTAAATAAACCGATTAGCGATCAACTAAAAGAGATCATTGCTCGTCGTGATAAAATGTTAGAAAAAACCAAAAAGAAAATTACATTAGTAGAAAATCAAGAAATGGAAACATGTTTTTCTTATGCGACAATTATTTCTAATGGAGATGCATTAGGTCTTGTGTTTACTTATGGAAATGATCATATTGATGAATTAGACCGTAATATTGTTGAGTTAACTGCTCAAGTACTTTCCAAACAATTAGAAAATTAAATTCTTGGCAAAAATAAAATGTTATGATATAATCAGACATATGAAAAACGTTGAAGGAAAGAAAGGTTAGAGTATTTTTTCAAGAGAGTTCATGTTTGGTGAGAATGAACAAAAAGAAATAACTGGAAATGGTTCTGGAGTTGATGATTCGATATGTAGGATGATACGGGTAGTTCCTGTTAACAACTAGAGGTAGTTTTTGCTACGAATTAAGGTGGTACCACGTATTTCACGTCCTTATCTAGGATGTGATTTTTTTTGGAGGTAATTATGGGAAGATTTTTTGAAAAAATAAGTTTTGAGCAATTTAAAAAAGATTTTAAAGATGATGAAGTTACTTATCAACAGTTTTCTTTGCCTATGAGAAGTACAAAACATAGTGCAGGGTATGACTTTAAGGCAATATATGATTTTTCGATTGAACCAGGAGAACAAAAAAGAATTTTTACTGGAGTAAAAGCGAAAATGGAAGAAGATGAGGTATTGATGTTATATGTCCGTAGTAGTATGGGAATTAAACATGGAATACGGATGTCTAATGGAGTAGGAATTATTGATAGTGATTTTTATAATAATCCTACAAATGAGGGACATTTTTCATTTACTTTATATAATGCTAGTGATAAAACATATCATGTAAAAAGGGGAGAAGCTTTTGGGCAAGGAATTTTTCAAAAGTTTTTAACAGTAAACGATGAAGCAGAAATTCAAACAGAAAGAACTTATGGATTTGGTTCTACAAACAAGGAGGAATAATATGGAAAAGAAAAAATATTATATATCAACTGCAATTACTTATACATCTGCAAAACCACACATAGGAAATACTTATGAAATTGTTTTAGCAGATGCAATTGCAAGATTTAAACGCTTAGAAGGTTATGATGTGTACTTTCAAACAGGTACAGATGAACATGGAGAAAAGATTGAATTAAAAGCGAAAGAGGCAGGGAAAGACCCACAAGAATTTGTAGATGAAATTGCATCAGAAGTACATCATATTTGGGATTGTATGAATACAAGTTATGATAAATTTGTACGTACGACAAATCCTGAACACATGAAAAAGGTATCAGAAATATTTGAAAGACTATATCAACAAGGAGATATTTATAAAGGAGTATACGAAGGATTATACTGTACTCCATGTGAATCTTTTTTTACAGAATCACAATTAGTCGATGGAAAATGTCCAGATTGTGGACGTGAAGTGAAAAAGGCAAGTGAAGAAGCATATTTTTTCCGTTTAGATAAATATGCAAAACGTTTGGAAAAATATATTGAAACACATCCTGACTTTATCCAACCAGAATCAAGAAAAAATGAAATTATGAACAATTTTATTAAACCTGGGTTACAAGACTTATGTGTTTCTAGAACTTCATTTGATTGGGGAGTTCCAGTTACATTTGATAAAGACCATGTTGTATATGTGTGGATTGATGCATTAAGTAATTATATTACATTTTTAGGATATGATATTCATGGAAATCATGATGAAAAATTTAAAAAGTATTGGCCAGCGGATGTTCATTTGATTGGAAAGGATATTTTAAGATTCCATACCATTTATTGGCCAATTATGTTAATGGCTTTAGATTTACCATTACCAAAGAAAATATTTGGTCATCCATGGATTTTGTTTGGCGAAGATAAAATGAGTAAATCAAAAGGAAATATTATGTACGCAGATGATTTAGTTCGCTATTTTGGTATTGATGCAGTCCGTTATTATTTACTACATGAAATTCCATTTGCTAGTGATGGAACAATTACTTATGAACTATTGATTGAAAGAATTAATTCTGATTTAGCAAATGTATTAGGAAATTTAGTAAATCGTACAATTAGTATGGCTCATAAATATTTCAATGACAATATTAGCTGTCCAACAACATATACGGATTTAGATGAAGAATTTAAAAAGACAATTTTGGATGCGAAAAAAGAAACAATTGAAAAAATGGATGAATTGCGTGTTGCTGATGCGATAGAAGTGATTTTTAACTTATTTAGACGTTGTAATAAGTATATTGATGAAACAACACCATGGGTATTAGCAAAAGATGAAAGTCAAAAAGAAAGATTAAATGATGTTTTATATTTATTACTGGAAGGAATACGTCATGGTGCGGTATTATTACAAGCCTTTTTACCAGATACTGCAAATTCTATTTTTGAACAAATTCATACGACTAATACTTCTTTTGAATCATTAGATACATTTGAAGGACTTGGTCAGGCTATTACAGTAGGGGAAGCACATCCATTATTTGCTCGTATTGACAAAGAAAAAAAGTTAGAAGAAATTCATCAGAATCAATAAAAATACCAATATTTTTGGTATTTTTGTGGTATTTGGTAGAAATATGTAGAAAAACTTTGTAAAATGTTGTAAATTGTGTGCTAAAAAAGTCTAGAATCGTTTGAATTATATTGATATTTCCTGTATAGTTAGTAGTAGGTTGTACAAAATGAAGGAGAGAAATCATGTCAATTCTAAAAAATAAGGAAACGAGAACCGTATTATTGTTATTAGGTATTCTTGGCTTCTTAGTTTTAGGCAGTGTGATAATGGAATTTCACTTGATAGATGTCTTATATTTACTAGTGATTATTTATACGATGTGTCGATATGTTTATATTAAAACGCATGAGTAAGTAGTATCAAAATATAC
>CALVQD010000082.1 GCA_944355255.1 uncultured Bacilli bacterium | reverse complement strand
CCACTCCATTGATAGCTGTTAACATTGCATCCAAGTCTCCTTGGTTTTCTACTACTACATCATACGTTGCACTGGCTCCTGGTTGTTGTAATTGTACATCTAATGTTAGTGTCGTAAGTCCTGATATATCTTTTGTGTTTGTTATAGCATTCGTCATTTCTTTTTCTTCGACACTTGTGAATAATATCTTCCAATTTGATGTAATTTGGGCAGTTCCACTAATATTTAACCCGGTTGTCAGTATCGCATATCCAATTCCTAATGTTAGAAATGCTGCAATACATAAACTGGTAATCATAAATTTTTTTCTTCGCTCTGTTCGATTTCTCATATCCATACTCCTATTCTATTGTCATTTTATCACAATTTTTCTATATTATTATATAGAACTTGTAATAATTTTACACTTTGTTTTTAACATCATTTACATAAAAAAAGTTATGTTCACTAGGAAAATAACTTTTCATGTTTCCGTTTTAACGTATTTTATTAAAAATGACAATTATTTTTTCTTTTTTGTTTTTCCTTTTTTCTTTCCATTTTTTACTTCTGGATATTCTAAGAAATGATTCTCATCCATTGTAAAATGTAATGAAATCGCTACCATTAATAAACTGTGAGAAATGGTAAATAAAATAATTGGTACAGATGCTTCAACGATTTTATAGTAATCTAACAATACTTTAATACTGAAAAAAGCAGCAAATAAAATGACAATTCCAATAAAAATTTGATTCATTTTCATCTTATCTTTTTTCTTATATTCTAAATATTTTTTACCAATTAGATAGATTGCTAATAAATCATAAAAGAGAAAACATGTATAATCCGTCCAAAAAATACCTCCAATACAATACCATAGTATCAATATAATGAGAAATACAATATTTAATTGTTTGACATGTTTTCTACCAATTGGAAATAATAAACTCCAAAAATATAATAAAGGAAATAAAGTAGTACTACCTAATAAAACGAGCCCTTGTTCTATTTCTAATGGATAATATAGTGTAAATAATGTCCCAGTCACTACTAATAATAAAATAACATTTACTAAAACTAATAATTTCTGATACTTTGTTTCTTTTATCATACGATCATCACCATTATTATTATATAAAATAATTTATGATTTCTCAACTTTTTTCTATTTGTATGTAAAAACACAGATTAATTCTGTGTTTCTTGTGTTTGTTCTTCATTTTTTACATTATACTTATCTTGTAATTTAATGTGTAATGTATCATTCTCATGAATGACTGTATTTGGAGCAATTGATTGTTCTGTTACATAACCATATCCTTCACTTGTTACATTGATATTTAAAAGTTCCATTACTGCTTTCACATCACTATATGACCATCCTGTCAATGTTGGCATCGTAAATTCTGAATTTGTAATTAATACAACACGATCTTGTTTTAACACTTCTGCATCTTTACTTGGATATTGTGCAACTACTTTATTTCCAGTACCAATGACAAGAGGTGTAATTCCATATGTATTTAAATAACTTTTCGCATCCTCAATATTTTTACTAGAGAAAGATGGCATCGTTATAATACGATCAGAACTTTCCTCACTTTCTTTTTCTCCAAATGTATTACGGTATTTCGCAATTCGTTTCATCAATTCTACAGTGACTTTACTCATTCCACTTGCTTCGCCCCATTGAGGCTTTTTCATTGCTGCATAGATAATGACATCCGGATCATCTTTAGGAAACATTCCGGAAAATGAGAAAATATAGTTATTTTTTCCTTCTGCATAATTTCCTGTTGTTTCATCATAAATTTGAGCAGTTCCTGTTTTTCCAATCACATCAAATCCTTCAATATAATATGCGGTTCCTGTTGTCCCTGCATCGTGGTTAGAAATTGTATTATACATGAGTTCTTTCATTTTATCTACAGTCGATTGTTTAATCAATTGTTTACTTTCTTTTTTCTCCCATTGATAAGTTACTTGATCATGATCTTTATCGACAATCTTTTCAATAATTTGAGGAGTTAACATCTTCCCATTATTTGAAATTAAAGTCATTGCTTGTAAATGTTGTACTGCAGTTGTTGTAATTCCTTGTCCAAACGATGCGGTTGCGACTTCAACCGGATAATTGAACCTAATACTACCTGTCTGTTCTCTTGGAAGTTCAATTCCCGTAACTTTTCCAAATCCATACTTTGAAAGACAATCTCTTAAATCACTCTTATCAATAAAGCGGTTAATCATATTACTTACACCTACGTTACTAGAATATTCATACCCTTTATCAAAAGTAATGTCTCCCCAACCTTTTTTATTCCAATCCGTAATCGTATAATCTCCAATTTCAATACTTCCTGAATGATAAGTTGCACTTCCATCATAAGTACCTTTTTCTAAAGCACACATATAAGTATATGTTTTCATTGTAGAACCTGGTTCATATACATAAGAAGTAAGTGGATTTTCATAACTAGTAATATCTCTTGTATTCGGATCAAAAGATGGAACACCACTCGTTGCTAGTATTTTACCAGTCTTCGCATCCATAACATGAATCATCATCCATTCTGGATTATAATTTTCTTCTACTTCTTTTACTGCAGCCTCTGTAAATCTTTGAATATTAGAATCTAGAGTCAAATAAATATCTTTTCCATTTTCTGCATCAATTCTAGTTTCTTGTGTATCAGGTATTTTATAACCACTACGATCTTGTTGATAAGTTAAACTACCATTTGTTCCACGTAATAACTCATCGTATTTTGCTTCAATTCCAAGTTCTCCCTCAATCACAGAAGTAGTTACTGTTTTTCCATTCACTGTTTCTTCTACTTCATTTTGTTTTGCATAACCAATAACATAAGAAGCAAAGTCTCCATTTGGATAATACCTTTTATAACTTTCTATAAAATCAATTCCAGGTAGTCCTAAACTTTCAATTTCTTCTTTTTTTAATTCACTAATTCCTCTTCCACCAGGACCTAATTCTACTTGATATGCATCTGTATTTAAGAGTCTTAGTAAATACTCTGTCGTCATATTTAACACAGGCGCTAATTTTTCAGCAGTCATTTGTTTATCAACTACATGTTTTGGCGTAGAAGAATTTTCACTTCTACTTTCATCTAAATAGGCAATCACAGTATACGAAGAAACGTTTAAAGCAAGTGTATTTCCATCTTTGTCATAAATAGTTCCCCTACTCGCATACAGTGTTCGTGTAACCGTATTTCTCTGTTTTGCAAATTCATCCATATTAATTCCATAAACAGTTGGAGAAAGTGATAAATATGCAAATTGAATATATAACAAAAAAATGAGGCCAGCAAAGCCCAAAAATATAAATTTAGGAAATTTCCATTTTTTCATATCTCGGCCTTTCTGTACCACATTTATCACCTCAATTTTGGTTAATAATAATGATATTGTCGTTATTATATTCTAATCCCATATCTGCCACAATATCTTTTACTTTATCAAACGAAGTAAGTTCACTTACTTTCATTGTTAAACTTTCATTTTTCTTTTCCTGATTCGTAATCTCATACTTTACTTTTTCTACTTCCATTTTTAGATTACCAATATTCGTACCACAAAAGATCTGTAAGACAACTGTGAAAAAAGCAGCAAATACCGCACTACCATATAATATTTTTTCACCTTTTGTAATACGTGATTTTCTCTTTCTTTTTCTCACACTTATCCCTCTATTCTTTTACTTTTTCAATAACTCTTAATTTCGCACTACGTGCTCTTCTATTATCAATAAGTTCTTCTTTACTTGGATGTACTGTTTTTACGATTCGAAAATTTGGCTGTAAGTTTTCCGGAATCACAGGAAGATCTTTTAACACAGTTGATAAAGTACTCACTTCTTTCATGAGTTTCTTACAGATGATGTCTTCAAGCGAATGGAACGTAATCACACAAACCCTACCATTTACATCTATCATATCCAGTGCATCATGTAATGCATGTTCAAAGACATTTAACTCATCATTTACTTCAATCCGAATGGCCTGAAACACTTTTCTGGCCGGATGATGTTCACGACGATATTTTTCAGGAACACTTTCTTTAATAATATCAACAAGTTCTAAAGTAGTTTCTATCTCTTTTTCTTGTCTCTTTTCTACAATGTGTCTAGCAATACTTGGAGCAAATTTTTCTTCTCCATATGTTCTCATAATATGAACTAATTGTTCATAAGAATAAGTATTTACAACTACGCTTGCATCTTTGTCCTGACTTTGATCCATACGCATATCTAATTTAGCATCTTTATGAAAGCTAAACCCTCTTTCTTCTTCATCTAACTGTGGACTAGAAACACCTAAGTCAAATAAAATACCATCTACTTTTGTAATACCAAGTTCTTGTAGTTTTTCTTTCAAGTGAACAAAATTACTTTTGATAATAGTAAAATTAGATGAAATTTCAGAAAGACGTTTTCTTGCACTTTGAATGGCTTCTTCATCTTGATCAAATGCATATAAATGCCCTTTTGGTATTCTTTTTAATATTTCACTACTATGTCCCCCATACCCTAAAGTACAGTCGACAATGATTGCATCTTCTTTTAAGTTTAAATATTGGATGGCTTCTTTTAATAATACACTCTTGTGCATACTAACACCTACATTTCCATTTTAGAAAACAATGAATCCGCCATCACAGAGAAGTTCTCTTCATTTTCATCTAGTAATTGTTGCCACAATTCTTGGCTCCATATTTCTAAATGATCACTAACCCCTACAATGACACAATCTTTTTTTAGTTCGGCATAATGAATCAGTGGTGCTTGGATATTAATACGTCCTTGTTTATCAAATTCACAAGTGGTCGCTCCTGATAAGAAAAATCTCATAAAATTTCTCGCATCTTTTGTATTTGGTAATTTCTGATACTTGGTAATAATATTTTCCCATTCTCCTTTGGGATAGACATACAAACAACGATCTAACCCTCTCGTTACAACGAAAGACTCTCCTAAGTCATAACGAACTTTTGAAGGAATGGTAATTCTACCTTTTTCATCAATTGTATGATGATACTCACCCATCAGTAGCATAACTTCACCCACTTTGCCCCACATATATCCACTATGTACCACTATTCTACCCCAAAATTCCAAGAAAGTAAATAGTTCTCTTGAAAACTCTATAAAAAGATTGTGACAAATTGTGTAAAATGAGCCATTTTACCTCTTGACATACAAAAAAAGGAGATAATCTCCTTTCTTGTTAATAAAGAATCCATGCCCCTAATATAATTGCAAGTAAAATATATAATACAACGATGATTAAGTAATTAGTATTATTATTACGGCATGTTGGTCTTTCTTGTGGAGTTCCTCCACAGTTGTTTTGGCAAGCCACTTTATTCACCTCCTAACGGATTAAATATATGCTCCAAGTATGATAATTAAAAGAATAAATAATACTAAGACAATAGCAGCGCCAGATACACCAGTATTACACATAAACTCATTCCTCCTTTTTTTCTCTTTTCAAGAATATTTTATGGGAAAATACATAATATGTGATTACTTAAATAGAAATTATTGAATTTTTTTGGTGTTTTTGCTATGATAGTTATGTTACCGGAAAGGAGAATATATGAAAAATAAAAAGTTAACGTTATTCGGTGTCACAATATGTTCTGTTTTACTTTTAACAACTGGTTGTGGTGAAGTTGCCAAGTTAAAAGACGGATCTGAAGTAGTCGGAAAAATCGATGGATATACGGTTACTGCAGAGGATTTATATGCAGAGTTAAAAGAACAAGGTGGTTCTCAAATATTTACCAATATGATCGATAATTATATTGCAAATAAAGAAATCGAATCTGATGAAGATGCAGAAGATTATGCGAATAGTCAAATTGAAGCATATAAAAGTCAGTATGAACAACAAGGACAAGATTTTAGCGAAGTACTTGTAAATTCTGGATATAAAAATGAGCAACAATTCAAAGAACAACTTATGTTAAGCTATAAAAAAGATCAAGTAGTAGAAAATTATTTAAAAGATGAATTAACTGATGAAGAAATTCAAGATTACTACGATGAAAATATTTTTGGAGATCTTACTGTTCGTCATATTTTAATCGAACCAGATACAGATAGTGATGCAAGTGATGAAGATCAAGAAAAAGCAGAAGAAGAAGCAAAAAAGACAGCCGAAGAAATTATTAAAAAATTAGATGATGGAGAGAAATTTGAAGACCTTGCAAAAGAATATTCTGATGATGAAGGTACAAAAGAAGATGGTGGTCTTCTAGAAAACTTCTCAAAAGATAGTGTTGTAACAGAATTCTGGGATGCTTCTTATAATCTAAAAGATGGAGAATATACAAAAGAGCCAGTTAAAAGTGAATATGGTTATCATGTTATTCTAAGAGTTAGTCAAAAAGAAAAACCAGAATTAAAAGAAGTTAGAGATACCATTGAAGAAACACTTGTTAGTAATAAATTAAGTGAAGATACAACTTTAAGTTCTCAAACTTGGGTTAAAATCCGTAAAAAATATAACTTAAGTATCGAAGATTCAGAAATTAAAGATGGATATGATTTATTAACAGATTAAAATGCAAATAAGTTACTATTTGCATTTTTTTGTCAAATGTTGACAAATTTAACACACATACTATTTTTCTATACATTAAAACCTGATATACTAAATATATCATAGGAGTGTGAGAAAATGAGATGTAAGCTATGTTTAATGGAATTACCACAAGGACAAATGGTATGTCCAACTTGTGGACTAGATAATTCCTCTTACCAACATGAAAATATACCTCAAAATACAACGAATACTCAACAAAATGCCAATTTAAGTAGTAACCAAAATTTACAAGAAACTACCACCATTCATACAGTACCACCAATTTCTAATATAAAAATTGAACAAAATACTATGAGAGAACCTCAGCCATTAAATCAACCAATAGATCAAAGTGTAACAACAAATATAAACCTGGCAAGTACTGGATCATATGAAAATCCATCTCAAGAAATTATAAATCAAACGATACAAAAATCAGAAACACCAACGAATTTTACAAATCCAATTATTAGTCAAAACAACACACCATCTGTTCCAAAAAACAATGAACCCATTTCTCAAATAGGTCAACCACAAAATTCAGAAATACAAACAGTCTCTCAAATGCCAAATAATCAAGCAGTTACCAATGAATCAGTACAGACATCCAATAATATGAATAATATGAAAAAACAGTCTATGATTTTTCACTATATATTTATGTTTCTAACTGGGGTTTCTATTCTCATATCATTATTGACTGCTTTCTTATCTCATTTTAATACTTCCTCAATGGTTCCCGTCGCATATTCTGGAGTCATGTTACTAGGATTAATTTTAAAAGCAAATTATGGGCGTATACTCGCAATGATTCAAGGTGTGATGACTACAATTATTGGAATTATTATTACTATTATAGGAGCATTTGCTGCTCCACTCGTATTAGGAATCATCAATTTACTAAATATTAATTTTATACCTGCTTCCATCATATGTATCATTGGTATTTTGATTGCAATCTTTGGAATTTTTATATTTATTTACTACAAAAAAAGAAAAGCATTATTTCACTAAAAAAGGAATCATTAGATTCCTATTTTTTTAACATTTTATAACACTTTAATAAATGATTATCTTTTTTGTATAAAGCAAGAGGATTTTTTTCTTTATCGACAAAAAATACTATATCAAATCCCTCCTGATTTTCTATTTTTGCTCCATTTAAAACCATTTGTTCTAATCTCCCACTAATTACCCTAGTTTCATACATAGTACTTAAAACATCATAAATTGTATGTATTTGAAACTGATTATTTTTAATCTCAGCGATTGTATTTGCATCATTCAATGAGAAATTTCCTACTTTCGTTCTTTTTAATGCAGTCATAGTTCCAATTGTTCCTAAATGAGAGGCAATATCTTCCACTAAACTTCTAATATAAGTTCCTTTACTAACTTGTGCGAAAAAAGTAAGAACAGGCTCTTCTTGAGCATCCCATGATATCATCTCTAATTTTTTTATTGTCACTTCTCTTTTTGGTAAGACAACAGTTTCTCCTTTTCTAGCATACTCATACAATTTTTTGCCTCCTACTTTTACAGCAGAATAAATTGGTACTTCTTGTTCATATGTAGTTGTCATAGAAGTAAGTACTTCTTGAACTTGCTTTTCTGTTATCTGGCACGATCTTTTTTCTAATACATTTCCTGTGATATCTTTTGTATCAGTTTTTATCCCAAATATCATAGATACGATATACTCTTTTTGATGTGCTGTTAAAACTTCTACTAATTTTGTTGCTCTTCCAACACAAACAACTAATAATCCTGTCGCCATTGGGTCTAATGTTCCAGTATGCCCTACTTTTTTTGTATGACAAGTATGACTAATTATATTTACTACATCTCTACTTGTCATTCCTTTCTCTTTATCAACGAGAATGATTCCATCCATAGTAATCACCACTGTTATTATATCTAGTTTTTAACAAAAAGAAAAGTATCTCATCGATACTATTTCTCACATGTATAACCCTCATTTTCCATTTCTTCTATGAACTGCGCAGTATCTACCCTCTCATCTTTGGCAGTTCCAAAATTAGAGTCTACATTTTCTAGTGCCTCTTTTGAAGCTTTTTCAAAATCTAAATCAATATTTACAGTTAATGTTTTATCTTTTTGTTCTACATTTGTTGCGATTCCTTCTGTTTCCATTTCATTATATGTAGATTCTAGTGCTGATTTTGCTATATCAACCATTTCGTCTGTTTGATCACTTAAGTCGATTGTAACATCCATATTAATTGACTGTACTTTTTTGCTTTTGAAAACAGCTTCAATTTTTTGAGTAGAATTCATACCACTTTCTTCTTCTGTTTTTGTACAAGTAATTGTTTCTGTCGCAAAGAAACATCCACTTAACATACTTGCGGCTAAAATACTACCCAATACAATTGTTTTTTTCATCACTACACTCCTCCCTATTTCTATTATATCTATATTTTCGTCTTTTCACAAGACTAATCACGATCACGATATATAAAAAGTAAACGAAGTAAGTTTAGAACTGTAGAAGCAAGACTAGCAACATATGTCATTGCAGCTGCTTTTAACATATTAGCCACTTCTGGCATTTCATCTTTTTTCGCAAGGTTCAATTTTTCAATCTCTTTCATTCCACGTTTTGATGCATCAATTTCAACCGGTAATGTGACAAATTGAAAAATCAAAGTGGCTAGTAACATAAGCATTCCAACGAGTAAATAAGTTGTAATTCCAGCAAAAGCAGAGATAATAATGACAAAATATCCCATATAACTTACTAAATTTACGACTGGTACTAACGCACTGCGAATTTGGTAAAAAAGATATCCTTCCTTCTTTTGAATCGCATGACCACATTCATGGGCAGCAACTGCTAAAGAAGCAATAGAATCATCTTGAAATACATGATTGGAAAGACGAATCACATTTCTTCCCGGATCATAATGATCTGTTAATTCTCCAGTTACTTGTACTACATAAATATCTTCTAAACCATTTGCATCTAATATTTTACGGGCAACTTCTTGACCACTTAACATCTTTTCATTTCGAATACGCTTTGTTTCATGATATGTCTTCATAATATGACTTTGCGCATATACGACTACAATAATTCCTAATATAAATAATATAATTTCCAATTCATCACCCTCTAGCTTATTTTTTCAAAAGTCGTACCTTCTCTTGTATCTTTAATTTGAATTCCCATATTCTTTAATATTTCACGAATTTCGTCTGCACGTGCAAAATTCTTTTCTTTTTTAGCTTCTGTTCTTTCTGCAATTAATTCCAATACTTGTTGTTTTAAATCATCATCGATTTCTTCTACTTTCAATAATGAAAGAGAAAGTACTTGATCAAAATCTTCAATTAACGCTAATTTTGTTTTGTTATTCATATCGTGTTTTAGTACCTCATATAACACTGTCAAAGCATTGGCAGTATTTAAATCGTCACTTAAAGCATCTTTAAATTTTTGTTGATAATCATGAAATAAATTTTCATCTACTTCTCCAGTAACTTCATTCATCATATGTTTTACTTTATTTTTTAATGATTGATAGGAAGATACAGCTCTATCTAACGATTCATAAGAAAACGCTAATTGTTTTCGATAGTGAGATTCTAAACAAAAATAACGATAGCTTAACGGATCATAACCTTTTTTTATCAATAGAGATAATGTTAAAAATTCTCCTTTACTCTTACTCATTTTTCCCGTTTCATCATTTAAATATTCTCCATGCATCCAATAATTACACCATTTATGTCCTAAATAAGCTTCACTTTGGGCAATTTCATTTGAATGATGTGGAAAAATATTATCTACACCACCACAGTGAATATCTAAATATTCTCCTAAGAAATGAATTGCGATATTAGAACATTCAATATGCCATCCAGGATATCCAACACCCCAAGGACTATCCCATTTCATTGCCTGATTATTGAATTTAGAATTCGTAAACCACAATCCAAAATCAGCAGGATTTCTCTTGAATGTATCATGTTCTACATCATCTCTTACAGCAACTTTTAAATCATCCGGATTCTTTCCAGATAATTTATAATAATCCGGCATTTTAGAAACATCAAAATAAACATTTCCATTTGCTTGATAAGCATAGCCATCTTGCAATAATTTTTCAATCATATGAATATAATCATCAATATGATCAGATGCTTTGGAAACATATTGTGGTCTTTTAATATTTAATTTTTTACAATCTTCAAAAAAAGCATTTGTATAAAAATCTGCAATCTCGTATACACTTTTTTTCTCTCTAAGTGCACCTTTTAACATCTTGTCTTCTCCATCATCTGAATCATTGGCAAGATGTCCCACATCTGTAATATTCATCGTTCTTATAACAGAATATCCCAGATAATTTAAACTTTTTTCTAAAACATCTTCAAATATATATGTGCGTAAATTACCAATATGAGCATAGTCATAAACAGTTGGTCCACATGTATACAGTTTCACTTCTTTACCATGATTAGGAACAAATGGTTCTATTTTTTTTGTTAAAGTATTATAAACTTTCATGTCATCACCTTTGTATTATTATAACATAAAGTATTTTGTTATGTTCCTATTATTTCAAAATTTAATAATTCTATTTCATCAACTAACTTCGTCTGAAATGGAATTGTTAATTCTGTAGATAAATATTTTTTAGAATCATCCGGACAAACAGTTACATTTTTCTTTTCTCCATTAGTAAGAATACTAGCTAAAACATTTGCTCCGGAAGTAATTCCCACACCAAGTCCAATCTGTGATAATTTTTGAGACATCGCTAATGCATCATGGGAATTAATCAAAATGATTTGATCAATGCATTCCTTATTGACAATCTCAGGAACAAAGTCATCACCAATTCCTTCCAATAAATGTTCTCCACTGTACCCTTTTGATAAGATAGGTGCTTCTTTTGGTTCTAATGCAATAATCTTCGTATTTTGATTCTTTTCTTTTAACTTTCTTCCAACACCCATTAGGGTTCCACCAGTCCCAATTCCAGAAACAAATCCGCCAATATCTTCTGTTACCTGTTGTAAAATTTCTTTTCCTGTTGTCAAATAATGAGCCATAATATTTTCTTTATTTTCAAATTGGCAAGGACAAAATCCATTTAACTTCTTTGCCATTTCCTTTGCTTTGTGAATACAGGTCTGAAAGCCTCCTTCTTCTTTTGATATTAAATGAACTTTTGCTCCATATAATTTCATCAACTGAACACGTTCTAAACTAACCCAATCTGGCATAAAAATAATAACAGGATGATGATAATAAGCGCCTAATGCTGCAAAAGAAATTCCTGTATTACCACTCGTTGCTTCCACAATTGGCATATTATCCTTTAATAACTGGTTTTTCTTAGCCATTTGTATTATGCGAAGTGCGATTCTATCTTTAATACTTCCCGTTAAATTAAAGTATTCAAGTTTTAAATAAATGTAATCTATCTGATTTTTATAACGATATAATAGTTTTACACAAGGAGTATTTCCAATTAATCCATCCATTTTTTCACCTCTACTTTTATTCCATTCGAAAAAGAAAAAGAAGTGACTAGTTATTGCATTTTCAAAATTTCTATGTTATTATATAGAAGTTAGAAGTCATGGACCTTTAGCTCAGTTGGTTAGAGCATCCGGCTCATAACCGGGCGGTCGTAGGTTCGAGTCCTACAAGGTCCACCACGATAACAAAAAAAGTCTTGAGTTTCAAGACTTTTATTTTTTTTCAAATGTAATTGTAATATGGTTCTTTCTGGCAAGATCTAACAATGTTTGAATTCCATAATTAACCGCATCGGCTTCATATTTTTGGATACTAATTTCACTTTTTCCAATATCTTTTGCGAATTCTTTTTGTGTTTTTTCGCTCCACTCACGCATAATTTTAATTAATTCACCCTTTGTATATTCATTATTTTTAATTACTACTTTCATATCTATCACCTATTATCGATAGTATATCGAAAAATAGTTTCAAATTTTCAAAATCAATAACGTTATTATGGGTATTACTATAATATAATTATTAGTTTTTATTTATTGATTTTTTTAAATAAATGAATAAAAGAAAATAATTGTTCATAAAAAGTAGCACAAGATATTTCTATTTTTTGATTTCATAATCATTTATTTTCATAAATATTTAAAAAATAACTTGAAATGTCATAGCTTATGATGTATAATCATAAATGTATTAGCAAATCGCGGGTGTGGCGAAATTGGTAGACGCACTGGCCTTAGGAGCCAGCGCCTTACGGCATGTGGGTTCGAGTCCCTTCACCCGCACCATAGGGAAATTAGTCGAACTAATCGACTTAAAATATATGAAAGGTTAATTTCGGTTAACCTTTTTTATATGCTTGAAAGGAGTTGATTAGTTATGCAGATAATAAAGGAAAAATTAGATATTGATGAGGTATTAGAAAAACGAATTAAAAACACACTTAAGCAAATTAATTTTAGAAAAACATTTATTGAAGAATATGCTAATTTATTTAATAAAGGAGCAATTAATCGTTTTCAAGATATAAGTGTGAATGGTGAGATTATGCAAGTTGAAGTTTAAAACACTTTTTTAGAGAGTTGCTGCAAATTGGTAATGACAAAGTAAAAGAAGCCACTACAAACGAAATAAAGGACTATTATGACAATGAAGATTTTGATAAAGATGATGTTTGCGATATAGTAAAAGGTACTGACAAAGAAGATGAATTGTTTGATCATGCTGGTATTGATAAATTTTATACTAAAGATAATAGTTTTAGTGATTTAGAAAGATAAAAGTATGATATAATTGTTAATACGAGGAGGAATAAAAAATGAAAGAAAACTATATTGCATATTTTGATGAAACTGGCGACGATGGAAATAATACAAATTCCTCTGACACTTTTTTATTAACAAGTATGTATATGCCAATGAATAGTTGGCAAAAAAATTATGACATTATAACTGATTTAAGAAAAAGATTAAAACAAAAATATAAATTTCACGTAAAAGAAGAAATGCATACTAAACATTTTTTATGTGATAAAGACCCATACAGAAAATATAATTGGACAAAAGACGAGAAACAAGAAATTTTAAAAGAATATACTCTAGCAATAAGCAAATTAGATATGTCAGTTATAAATGTTATGATTGATAAAAGAAAAATTAAAAGACCCGATTATAAGGTATTAGAAAATGCATTAACATATAATATTCAAAG
>CALVQD010000081.1 GCA_944355255.1 uncultured Bacilli bacterium | reverse complement strand
GAGTAAAGGTAGTCAGTTCATCCTCTCCTACAATGGTAACAGTAGGACTTACCTCTTCTTCTGTTTCAAATAGAATCAGTGCGGTTAAAGGAGAATTTCCATAGGGATTTAATATCACATTCGCATCTTCTAATGTATATCCTCCTGTTTGAAATTCCTTTTCTTTCTCTTCTTGTTCCAATACCATCAGTTCTTTTTCCTCTACTGTTTTGGTACTTGTATTGATATGATTACAATACATAAGTACGATCAACAATAAAATCATGATCAATATTAGAACAGAAATTACAATTTTAATGGTTTTCTTCATATTTTTCTTTTTCATTCTTTCACCTCCCTTTCATTGTAAAAAAAATTATTTAATAATACAATCAAGACGAGGTTGAAAAAACACTCAACCTAAAGTTGAGTGCTTAATCACAATGATCAGAAAGCGTTAATGGGATTTTATACGTTGTAATCTTTCCATCTAATTCCGTTGCTTCTATTTCCAAATGAAGACTATCATCTTTTGATATATTACAAGTATTCTCATAGTGATCGACATGTAACTCAATCATACTTGCGAACTTTTCTATCGTAATCGGTTCTGATTCCTGATAGTGATATCTACTGATTTCTGTTTTCGATTTCCCATCTTCTTCATACAAAATACATAATAATTTTTGATATTTCTGTTTGTCTTCTTCCCCACAATAAGAAATATTAGAAATATAAATAGATGATTTACTCTCTGTGTAAGCAATACTCCCGTAAAGGGTAAAATCATCACAAGAAGCTGTCAATTTCTTAAATTCAAACCCATCTTGTCTTGTAAATAAAAAAATCAATAAGACCAGGAACAGAACAAAAATTCCTAAAATACTTCCTATCACCCATTTTTTGGTATGTTTTTTCTTTGTTTTTTTCGCATCTAATAAATCATTCAGATTCATGTGATAGTCTTCACAAATCTGTTTTAAGATTGCAATATCTGGCATATTCTTACCATTTTCCCATTTACTAACAGCCTGATATGTCACGCTATATTTTTCGGCAAACTGTTGTTGACTCATATGGTTCTTTGTTCGAATATCCCGTATCAGCTTTCCAATTTTCTCTTGATCCATCCCTATCACCATCTTTATTATACCAAAAATAAAAAGACCATAAAAGGTCTTATACAGCAGTATATCCACCGTCAATTGGAAGAATCACACCAGTGACATAACTTGCTTCATCACTTGCTAAAAAGATCACACCAGCATTTAATTCTCCCTCATGGCCATATCTTCCTACTGGAACTGTTGCTTTCATATAATTTGTAAATGATTCAGTAATTAATGTCTCATGGGTTAATTCTGTATCAAAGTATCCTGGACAAATGGCATTACATGTAATTCCATATTTCGCAAGTTCTGCAGCCACAGCTCTTGTAAAATTGATCACTCCACCTTTAGAAGAATGATATGCAACTGTATCCATTGCCATATTACCAACCATTCCATACATAGATGCAATATTGATAATTCTTCCATAATTATTTTTCTTCATAATATTCGCAAATTCACGTGTAACATAAAATACACTATTTAAATCTGTATCCATTGTAAATTGCCACTCTTCATCAGTCATATTTAAAACGCCATTATTTTTTGCAGATCCTGCACAGTTAACTAAAATATCTACTTTTCCAAAGAACTTCTCTGCTTCTAACGCTGCATTTTTCACTTCCTCAGGCTTTGTCACATCACACTTAATTGATAAACAACGAACACCTAATTGTTCTAATTCACTCTTTAATTCTTCTAAACGTTCTAATCTTCTTGCCATAATTACTAAATCAGCACCTTGACTGGCAAATCCTTTTGCCATTTGCTTTCCAAGACCACTAGATGCACCTGTAATAACTGCAACTCTACCTTTTAAATTAAACATTCATCATTCCTTCTTTCTTATTATATTTACATATCTAGTATAACATGTTTTAAAAGAAAGATACAATCAATCACAAAAAAAACTGTAAAATGATTTTACAGTTTTGAAAATGTTTTTGTTACAACGAATTTAAAGGCCATTGCCCCATATTTTTTTTCATCTTTTTCTGTATACCAATGATGAAACGTTTCTTTCAATATATCATGAACAGAACGATATCGATATTTGAAATCGACATCAAAGAAATCTGCATACATATCGTAGAATGTCTTATAATAAGCAATCCCTACAACTTGAACCAAAACGCATTCTTTTAAATCTGGCTCTAAACGAATTAAGATTTCATCTCCAATTTTTAGGTGTCTACCAACACGATCATATAAACGATAGCCGTGTGTTTTTACACCTCTTTTAATTTTATCAAAGCCAGAGCTATTCATATTCATAATATACCTCATAGCTCAACACCTTCCTATTCCTAGTATGTCCTTATACACCTATTATATCAAATTATGTAAACATTGAACAACAATTTTTCATTTCATCATGTTTACTTGACATTTTTACATTTTGAACGCTAAACTTTTTCAGGTTTTCCAAAAATATTTTGGATTCCAAGCAGACTACGTGAGGGAAAGGCACAAAAAAAGGAGATAAATCATATCTCCTGTAATAACCTATGGAGCGATTGATAAGAGGGTTTTAAACCTTTTATCAAAAAAAATATCCCTCACTCGTTGAATAAATTATATGATAAATCTTATGATAAATCAATGGTTATATAGGAATTTCTTTTAAAATATTGTATAATTTAATTGACATATTTTTTTAGTGAGGAGTACAAATATGAGTGATGAAAAAAAGTTAGTATTACAAAGTGCAATTTGGGATTTACATATTCATACCTGCCAGTGTCCTAAAGCCTCAAGCGAGTTTAAAAAATTAAGTGTAAATGAATACATAGATAAACTAATAGAATTATTTAAAAATTACCCAAGTTTAGAAATGATTT
>CALVQD010000080.1 GCA_944355255.1 uncultured Bacilli bacterium | reverse complement strand
ATATCGGAGCAGATGGTACTGATGGCTCTTCTAAAATTGCATCATCTTGACTTTCTGTAATAGTTTCTTCTTCATCTAATATGTTTTCAGATTCAGAAGGTGCTGTCTGTTCTGAGTAATCAGGAGTTGTATCCGACATCGTATCTTGTTGTGTTTCGTGAACTGGTGTTTCTACTGTTTCATTCACTGTACTTTTTTCTTCTAATGCATTTACATGTGTAGCAGGTAGTGCAACTAAAAGTGTCGTTGCTAAAATCATTTTCTTTCCCATAGCAATTCTCCTATCTCTTTACTATTATAGCATATGCAAAAGAAAAAGGCTAAAGAAAGCCTTAATTTTGTTGTACATAATTTAATGTTACTGTTAAAGATTTTGTAGTTACCGCAGGCAATGTAGAAAAACTATCATCCCATTCAACTTTTACAGTTACTGTATTTGTAGAATTCACATCTAGTTTTGTTCCTTCTGTCACTCCGGTTACAGAATATACAATAGCTTCACTTCCACCTAATCCAGGTGTCACTAAAATAGAATCTAATACTGCATTTAATGACCCATTATTTGAAATAGTAACATCATAAGTCATACTATCCCCAGGTTTTTTTAAAATGACATCAAATGTCGCAGTTGTTCCAGTAGAAGTTGCTGGAACACGATTCATCGCAGAACCAACTGCAGTTCCCTCAGTAATGGATGTAATTGCAACATCCCAACTAGCTGAAAGTTCCGTATTCCCCGTAATTTTTAAACGTGAACTTAATAATGCATAAGCAGCTGCCATGACGAGAATTGCAAAAACTAGAAAACCAATCACAATATTTTTCCCCGTTTTTTTATTCATACTTATACCTCCGTATCTTATACTAATATTTTAACACAATGTACTTGATATTTCAATTATTTTCCTCTATCAAAAAAATGAAAATAAAAAAAGCAAGGATTAATCATCACCTTGCTTTAAATCATATTTATAAAGTACCTTGTCATGAATTAACATAAACCAAGATTCTTGACCAACTGCTGGTTCAAAGTAAAGAATTGGAACATGTAATTCTTCTTCAAGATCAATCATTTCATTAAAGTTCTTAACATGAATTACTTGATAATCATTGAAGTTAACAGGACTTGTAGTTTCAACGATAATATCTCCATAATCTTTCAAGATCTTATCTTTTTGATTTTGATATCTATCCTTTTTTACACCTCTGAATAAACTACGTAATACAAAGATTAAAATAGCAACAGAAATTACAAACATAACAACACATATAACAAGTTTTTCAGGATTTACTTTTTCTACATAAGTATTAATACTTGAAATATTTTTGTCAACAGTCTTGTTACTATCACCAGAAATTGCAAATACATCTTCATTTAATGGTATTTTCATCGTTACAGTTTGTGTATCGTGAAGAGTATTCATGTTATCTTCTAACTCACCATCTGTTGTAACTTCTAATTCTAATTTCAAATAAGCATCAATTGTGACACCAATTTGTCTCATAAATTCTTTTACGTAATTATCATAGTAGTGAAAATCTACAGTAAATTTCTCTTGAATATTGAATGAATTACTATTGTTTGCAGTTTTTTCAACAGTATTTAAAACCGGAAATTCTTTAACCCATACTTCTGCTTTTTCACCATCTGGAGTATTATGATATTCCCCAACAATAGATGCAACAATATTATATTGGTATTTTAAATTCAATGGTTTACTTGCTGAATAAGAATAATTCATCACAACATCAAAATTGTTAATTAATCTTGATATGTATAATTGATTCATACCTTGAGGATTCTCATCGATAAATTCATTTGGTAATAAATTTGCTGCATAAGAATAACCCTTTTTTATGTTGTATGAATAAAGTACATTATCTGAATTTCTCTTGCTTTTCCATGATAGAGAATCAATTCCCAACTTCAATGAGAAGAACAAGAGTATAAGCGCTAAAATTATTAATATTAAACGTGCTGGCGTTGTATTTAATAATTCAGCAATATGTCCCTTTTTATCTTTCATTTTCTCACCTATTCCTTTAAGAAATCATAAATTAAAACAGACGGCCATCCCGCATAAGGAACAACAAAAGTAACTTTTCCTTTAATCTGTTTTAAAGTAACTATTTTATCATCTGGAGCATTATTATTATCTCCTTTGGTCTGATATGTAATATTTCCATTTTCATCTACTATTTTTTTATGAATACGATGAACGATTGTTCTTCCATCAAGTGTATATTGAACAATATCATTTTTCTTTAATGCTTTCTTTTCTTTGTTAGACAATTTTTTTACAACAACTGCATCCCCACGAGCAAATTTAGGAACCATACTGTCTGATACAATTGCAATCGGACGATATGTAAAGAATCCAGCCACAAAACATACAAAGGCAAGTAAAATAACTAATAATGGTATTGTTACTTTTGGATTCGATGTTCGTTGAGCCTTTCTAGATGAGGATCGTACCGCAACTCTTTTCGATAAGTCATTCATGTAATTGACGCTAATAAACATAATTACATATGTAGCTAACTCTAAAAGTCCAGTTACAAACCAATCTAAGTCTGGGAATATTGGCAACAGTATGTTTGCTGCCATCACAGCAACTCTAAATATCATACTTGGCAAATAGTCACAAACTAGTGCAAAATAGGTAAATAAAGCATTTTTTGTCAAAATTGGCAACAAAGTTGATGAGACATATTTAAATGCCGACTCTTTTGTTGCAAACGATGCACCTAAAGAGCCATAATTTAATTCAATCAAACTAAATAATAAGAAAATAATTACCAGTAATGTATCGTTTCTTCTTGTAAAACGAACCAATACGGCACGGATATACTCCTGAAATATAATAACAGGAATAAACACCCAAATATTACTTAGTATTGCTGTAATCGAATGGGAATAAGGACTAACTTTATAGCCAAATAGTAACCCCAAAACAAAGTATATCATCAAATAAATAATTGTGAAAATAACTACAATTTGAATTTTTCCGGTTTTATCACGATTCCGAAACGATTCTTTTTCTGAAGCATAATAGCAATATAAAGCGAGTCCAAACCATAAGATTTGCTGTATCAGTTTGGTATAAATACCTTGTTTAAATACGGATGGAAATAAGATAAGTAAAAATAAATATACGATTAAAATACCATAGACCACCCATATTTTATTATTGATTTTTTTCATATATTACCTTCCTTATCTTATCCCAAGGATAAGGAAAAAGGCAGGTTGCCTTCCCCTGTATTCTTATTATTAATATTGTGTATAAGTTAAATTAACTGTAAGTGGTACTGTTTTTGTCTGTGGCATAGATGTATCAGTTGAAACCCATCCTACTTCTACAGTAATTACATTTGTTTGACCAGCGTCTAATTTTGTAACACCTTGTTCTACACCAGTTACTTTGTAATAAATACCAGTACCTGCTGGAGAGTCTGGTGATTTTGTTAAACCAGTTAGCATTGCATTTAGGTTTCCACTATTTTTTACTGTGATTTCATAAGTCATTTTAGACCCTGGAACAGTTAAATTTGTTGAAAATGTAGCAGTTGTACCATCATGTGTTGGTGTACTAGCATTAGATGCACCATTTTCTGGAACACCTTCAGAAATACTAATGATTTGAACATCCCATGTACTTGAGATACTAGCAGTACCATTGATTGTTAATGATTGTGATAATGCTGCATAACCTACTGCCATAATTGCAATAGCGGCAAGTAATGCACCAATTACTATATTTCTACCTTTATTATCCATATGTTTCTCCTTTGTTTTTTATTTCATGATTAATATTGTGTGTAAGTTAAGTTTACTGTTAATGGAACTGTTTTTACTGTTGGAGTTGATGTATCAGTAGCAACCCATCCTACTTCTACAGTAACAGTGTTTGTTTGGCTAGCGTCTAATTTTGTAACATTTTGTTCTACACCACTAACTCTATAATAGATTCCTGTATCAGCTTCAGATTCAGGTGATACTGTCATTCCTGTTAATTTTGCATTTAATGTACCCTCATTACTTACTGTAATTTGATAAACCATTTTATCTCCAGGTTTTACTAAATTTACATTAAATGTAGCACTTGTACCAGTAAACGTTGCTGGGCTTACGTTTTCTGCAGTACCAGTTGGTGTTCCTGCTGAAATTCCTGTGATTTTTACATCCCAATTACTTGTAATGTTAGCAGTACCATTAATTGTTAATGATTGTGATAATAACGCATAACCTACTGCCATGATTAAAATTGCAGCAAGTAATGTACCAATAATAATATTTCTTCCTTTATTATCCATTTTTTATTTCTCCTTCTTTCTAATATTGTGTATAAACTAGATTTACTGTTAATGGAACAGTTTTTGTTTCTGGAGTTGTTGTGTCTCCAGCAGCCCATCCCACTTCTACAGTAACAGTATTTGTTTCACCAGCATCTAGTGTTGTAGTATCTTGTGTTACACCAGTTACTTTGTAATAAATACCAGTACCTGCAGTATCAGATGGATTTACAGTCATTCCTGTTAACATTGCATTTAGATCACCTAAGTTAGATACTGTGATATCGAATACCATCTTATCCCCAGGTTTTACTAAATTTACGTTAAATGTAGCAGTTGTACCAGTGTATGATGCAGCTTCTGCATTTGTAGCAGTTGTACCTTGTGGATCTCCCTCAGTGATTCCAGTAATTGCTACATTCCAATTACTTGTAATTGTAGCATTACCATTGATCTGCAAGTTTTGTGAAAGTAATGAATACCCCACAGCCATAACTGCTATTGCACATACTAATGCAATGATAACATAATTCTTCTTATCCATAATTCTACTCCCTCCTATTTTTACTATAACAATTATATCATATCCACGAAGTTTGTCAATCAACTATTTTTATTTTGACACTGATAATTTTGATTTGTCATCCAATTGACATATGTTTCAATTGGCAACTGATTCTTTTTCATCATTTGTTGATATTGTTCATCTTGTGATAATTGTTTTAAATTATTTTCAGTCAATGTCAAATACTGTTCTGTTGTGATATTGTTTCCAAATTGATGTATCTCGTAACTTACTTGTTCATATAGATGATACATACTATCCTTTTCTGTATTTAAACGTTCCACTAAATCTGTTGTATCAACATCATCCCATCTAGCACTATAAGATGTTGTAATGTGTAACTTAGATATATTCTTATTATCTTTACTATAGATTTCTGTTACATTAGAAGTATCATAATACTCTAGTCCACCCCATAAACTGCATTCATAAACTACTTTTTCTTCTTGATTCCCACATCCAGTAAATAATAGACAAAGAGTGGCAATCAAAACAATTCCATATCGTTTCATCCTATCATCTACCCTCTTTTTTAGTATAACCAAATGATCATAAAAAAGCAATTACCAGAACAAAATCTGGTAAATTTTAGCACCAAGACATTGTAAAAAGGGAGCGCGATAAATAGATTTTGGATATAAATCATAGATTGCATGGTAAATTTGCCGTGCAATTGTTTTTTTATTGTTCTTTTCTAGTAAACGTAATAACCATTTTTCTTGCCTTGTTATCTGCCCTCTTTTACTCCAGAAAATACTATCTTTCATATTTTCATATTTAGTTTCAAATAACAATTGATTAAAACCAGTATGATATAATCCCGGTTCTATCAAAATAACATCTAATGGAAAATCTAGTTTTCGTGTCTCATTTTTTAAAATTCTTGCAATCATAATCAAACTAGCTTTACTAGAGGCATAACTACCAATAAAAGAAATGGGAATAATTCCTGCTAAAGACGACATAAAGATAATACGTCCATGTTTTTGTTTTCGAAACTTAGGAAACAAATACTGTGTCAACTGTAACGTTCCAAAAATATTAGTTTCATAATTTTCTCTTACCTTTTCTATTGGCATATCGAATAGACTACCACCATATCCAATTGCAGCATTATGAACGACAACATCAATTTGTATATTGTCCAATGAGCGATAGTCCTCTACATTGGTGATATCTAGTTTCAAAATTTGTACATTTTTTACACCGTGATAATATGTTCTCATAACTTGTAATTGTTGTTTTGTATGTACACCTAAATAGATAACAACAAATGGATCACGTAATAAATATGAAATTACTTCTTTCGCAATCCCACTTGTTGCTCCAGTATATAATACATTCATATCTATCACCATTTTTATTATGAACACTTTTAAGAAAAACATGACTTGACACGTATAATATGAAAAAATTTGTACATGATGCAAATATGTGGTATAATATGAGTCGTTTCACAAAAAAGGAGAGAAATATGGAAACTGAACAGACTTTAAAATCAAATGTATTAGAAAGTGATGTTAAGAACTACCTTTCTACTTTAAGGAAACAAAAAGAGGTTAATTTAGAAGAGGTAAATCAATTCTTTGATTTATACTTACATTTAGAACAATTAGGAAAAACAATCGATTTAAACAAACTAACAAAAAGTTTTTTCAAAACAATGTCTAAAATGAATGAAAAATTATCTATTTATATTGAAAAAAATATGGCAAGTATTTTATTCAAAATGAAACGAGGATTACAATTATTAGATATTGTTGTTGTCCCTGATACTCATTTAATTGCTCCAGTTTATGAAAAAACTGAAACCGAGGTATGTAATGAGTACCTGAAAGAAAAGAGAACTTGTCAATTAAAAAGAGGCGCTTATGTGTTTGGTAATGACTTTAATCTTCAAGAAAAGCAATTTTTGAAAGAACATGCAATTTCTATTTTTGACGAACCGGAAAAAATAGAAGTCCCAAAACAGAGTTTTATCAAAACACTACGTTATAAATTACATACTTTCTTATAAAAAAAACTCCAAATTGATGAACTGAACCCCAAAAGTTGGACAGTTTATAAATAGTTTCTAATTAGAGGATTGTAACCTGTAATTTACTGGTGACAGTCCTTTTAATTTTACTTTAATTCTATCATAATTGTAATAATAAATATAGTCATCAATTGCTTTCATCAAATCATCTAATGTCCTATAATTATCTTCTTGGTCATAAAACATTTCTGTTTTAAGCAATCCAAAGAAGTTTTCCATCATACCATTATCCATACTATTTCCTTTTCTAGACATGCTTTGAATAATTCCATGGTTCTTTAATTTTTGTTGATAAGTTTGATGTTGATATTGCCAACCTTGATCTGAATGAAGTATTAAACCTTCTAGATTTTTACCTTCAAATCCTTTATCAAGCATATCATTTACTTGTTCTAAATTTGGTGATTTAGATACATTGTGGGATACAACTTCTCCGTTGTATCCATCTAGTATTGGAGATAAATAACATTTCTCACCTCGAAGATTAAATTCAGTCACATCTGTATACCATTTCTTATTTGGTTTATCTGCATTAAATTCTCTATTGATATGATTATCAGCTATTTTACCAACAGTTCCTTTATAAGATGAATATTTTCTTTTATTTCTTTTTAAAGGTTTTAATCCTAGTTTAACCATTATTCTATAAACTTTTTTATGATTAACATTATAGCCTTGATTTCTAAGTTCTAAAGTAATTCTGCGGTAACCATATCTTTCTTTATGTTTAATAAAAATCTCTTTTATCTTATTAATTATTTCTTCATTTTTATTATCTTTATCCGTTTTTGATAAAGTATAGTAAAATGTAGATTTGGCTAATCCAGATATTTTTAGAAGAATCATCAAATTATATTTTAGCCGAAGTTCACTTACAACACTTACTTTTTCTTCTGTTGTTGATTCTTCCTTGCTTGAACAACGGCTCTCAATTTTTTTGAGTATTCTATCTCTGCTTTTAAATATTCATTTTCTTTTTCTAATCTTTTTATCTTATCTTCAATAGTTTCATTCTTTTTATGTTTAATTTCTTTTTTCATAGTTGGACTTCGCCCTCGCTTTCGTTCAACTATATTATAACCCATTTCTTTATAATTTTTAATCCACATTGAAAGCATGCCTTTACTTAATAATCCTTCATCTATAGCAACAGATATCAGTGGTTCATTATTTAGCAAAACTCTGTTAATAATTCTTTCTTTTTCATTTTTATTAAATTTTCTATTATTAACAGTTCTTAAAATGTTAAATCCATGTTTATCAATTAATCTTATCAAATATTTTATACCAGCAGAATTAATATTATATTTTTTACATAAATAAGATAATGATTTTCCATCTTTTTTCTCATTATATATGTTTATTTTATCTTCATAAGTTAATTTTCCCATAATAAAACCTCGTTTCTATTTTGTCCAAGAAACGGGGTTCATATCATCAATTTGGAGTTTTTTTATGATTCTTCCGCAGTGGTATCAACACTTGCCTTTTCAGTAACTTTTCCATTTTGAATATTGTAAGTATGTCCTTCTAAATAAATATACCCACTTTGTATGTTTCCATCTTTAAAAAATAGCATACCACCATCTACCTCATATTCTGATTGAATGATCAGTGCTCTACTTTCATCGAGAAAGTTTTCATCCATAGTGCAGTATTTTCCAGATGATACAATTTGGCAAGTTTCTAAATTTTGTAATTGTTGATTATTTTGAAAACTAGTCATAACATCTTGTAAATAAGTTTCTACTTTTTTCTGTCTCGTATCTGAAACATTCTTTTCTGATACAGCATTCATAATCGGAACTACAACTAAATTATATAAAGAAAATAAAATACCTGCTAATAATAAAAGATACACAAGAAAACGTACAACTGGATTTAACTTCTGTTCATCTGTATCTGTATTCATTTTAGAAATATTTTCTGTTGTTGGTGTTACTGTATCTGGTTGAACAGCCATAGGTTCGAATTCCACTGATGCCGGTTGTGATTCCATCTCTGATGGCAAAACATCAGACGAAGTCTGTATAGGTTGTTGTGTTTGTGGTTCTATCTCATTGGTAGAATTAGAAGTAGCAACCGGTTCTACTTGTGATGTTTCCGGTTTAGAATCTGTCTTTTTTTGATATTCGTGATCATCTCTTGGTGGTTCTACTCCTTGAAATACCGTTTCAAATAAATTATTGTTCTTATCGTCTTGCATACTATCACCTATTATCTATAAAAAATGTTAGCATGAAAAAAAAGATTTGTCTAGGGCATCCTAAGACAAATCTTCTAATTTCCATAAACCATGTAAATTGCAATAACTATAAACCGCAACGATTTCTTCCTTCTGATATGGAATCCATGTTTTTGGCTCTTCATGACAATCAAATTTTATTTGAAGTCCTCCATTTTTCAGTTCTACATAAATCCATTCAATATAATGTTCTTCTAAAGAAGGATGTAAAACACTTCCTACTTGTATCTCTGTACCATGATCCTTTGTAATTACCATAGGAATATGTTTCTCTACAGCTGCTTCTGTTGTATTCGCAACCAATTCTTCTAAACGACTAGAATGATTGTCATTCATAGAAAGCAATATTACTTGTTCTTCTTTATCATAATAAAACTTAACCATTACACACTCCTAGAAAAAAGAAACATCTTCTTAATAATTTTCGCTTCTAAGCTCAAAATATGCTCTTGGATGAGAACATACTGGACATACAGCTGGTGCTTCTGTTCCAAAATGAACGTGTCCACAATTTCGACAAATCCACATTTGTTCTCCATCTTTTTTAAATACTCTTTCTTCTTTTACATTTTCTAATAATGCACGATATCTATTCTCATGGTGTTCTTCAATTTTTGCTACTGATTCAAATAAATATGCAATATGGTCAAATCCTTCTTCTCTTGCTTCGATTGCCATATTTTTATACATATCTGTCCACTCGTAGTTTTCTCCTTCTGCTGCAGCTAATAAGTTTTCAGCAGTTGATTTAATTTCTCCACCTTCTAATAATTTAAACCACATTTTTGCATGTTCTTTTTCATTGTTTGCAGTCTCTTCAAAAATTGCTGCAATTTGTTCAAATCCTTCTTTTTTAGCTTTAGATGCAAAATAAGTGTACTTATTTCTAGCTTGACTTTCTCCTGCAAATGCAGTCATTAAATTTTGTTCTGTTTTACTTCCTTTTAATTCCATAATTCTCTTCCTTTCCTTTCTGACATTTTTGGCAAATTCCATAAAAGAGTACCTCATAATCCGTAATCCTCACTGATTCTTCCTGTTCTAAACGATGAATCAACTGATGAATCGTAGATCCAGGTAAATCATACAACTGATGACACTTCGTACAACAAAAATGATAATGTTCCACATGACGATGATCAAAATGATCTACATCTTTAGGAATACTAATTCGTTTAATTTGAGATGCATCAGCAAGAGCATTCAAATTACGGTAAACAGTTCCCAAACTAATATTAGGAATTTCTTTTTTGACTTCACGATAGACCATTTCTGCAGTTGGATGCACATTACTTGCATTTACTACTCGCAATATGGCTTCTCTTTGCTTGGAATAGCGCATGTCCTCACCTCATAATAAGTAGTAATGATTACTACTAATTAAAGTATAACGCAGGACAATGAGAATGTCAATATCATTGTCAGATCTTGACATGATTTTTTAGATATAAAAAAATGGTCTAATCAACCATTTTCATTTGCACTTTTATTTTCTAATTCATATGGAAGATAATAAATAGAACAATGTGTCATATCTTTCTGTTCGACCTTTAAAGCCAAAACTTCTTTTTTACAAACATAAAAGACGTTTGTTGGAAATAATATTTTTTTAACTTTTAAAAACCACTTTTGAACGACAGAATATGGTAAAACATCTCCTACAATCGTGACTACGTCATAATCTTTTGTTTGAATCAATTCTAAACTATCTAACATATAAAAAGGACTCTTTTCAATATTTGGAGATAGTACAACGACATAATCTCCAGTTATTTCTTGAAATACTTTCTCTGTTTGTTTCCTCGTTCCAAAGAAGTTCTGAACACATACAAATTTAGCATGATCTGTAGGACGTTTTTCTAAATAAATAGAACGAGAACGAAATACATAAATCAACTCATAAGAAAATGTAACACGCTGTAAAATTTCTCGCAATCTTTTTTCGAGTGCATTAACACGGTCATCACAACATAACACAACAATGGAAACAAACATACTATCACCTATTTTTTCACTTTATTTTTTTTAATAAAAGCAGTCATATCTCTTTCTATCTTTATTTTTGTAATCATTTTAGAGATGGTATTTGCAATTAAATAATTCGTAACATTTCTCTTTTCTAATTCTAACGTGTAAGCTGGAATCGATTCATCTGGAAGGATAGTTCCTTTTAAAATTACATTATAAGAAATATAATCAAAAAACTTTCTCTTTAAATCTTCAGAAAGTGATTCATCTTCCTCTACCTTTTTCATCATATAATCGTATTGAAATAAAGTATCATATACAATACGTGTTGCTTTTTCAGAACCTGCAACATATTGTTTACGATTCCTCTTGGTAAAATAGAAGCCAGCATATGTCAAACTCATAATCTGTTTAGCATAAATAAGGGCCAATGGAACAAATCCAAAATCACATTCTTGTTTTCCATCTTGAAATGTTAGACCATTTTCTTTCAGAAAAGCACTACGATAAGCATATAATACAGCTGGTTCTACATAATCACTTTGTATTAAAATACGAAATGCTTCTAAAGTAGGTAATTTTGAAAATGCAGTATCAAATACCCGACGTTGTACTTGACCATCAGTATCTACTACATGTAATTGATATTTAATCAGATCAATACCTGGATTATCTGTTACTGCAACAGATAATTGTTGTAAAAAATCTTGATCGACATAATCATCATCGTCGATCCAGATCAGATAATCACCGGTTGCATTTTCCATTCCAAAATTACGAGCCGTGGCAAGCCCACGATTTGTTTTCAAAAGCATACGATAACGATTATCTGATAAATATGGCTGAATCATATCTTGTAAAGTTGTTGCCTTTTCATCCACAACTAAAATCACTTCATAATTAGAAAATGTCTGCTCTTTTAATGAATCTAATAATTTTTTTACGGTTTGCCTATTTGGATCTACCGCAACAATCACACTAAATTTCATTGTATCCCCTCTTCATTTTTATTTTAACATAAACAAGAGTCTTCATGCAAAGGTGAAAGCAATTTCCCCATCATGTAAATTCCATTTATTTCAGTTAATTGTACGGTAATGGTCTGATGTAGTAACGCTTCAGATCCTGGTACTTTTACTAGAAGATAATTTCCCGTATGGCCAATTAACATACCATCTTTATAAGTTTCAGGAATAACTGTTACTTGCCGTCCAAGAAATTGTTTTCGATAATTGTTTTCTAATTCTTCAGAAACTGCAATCAAACGTTTTGTTCTTTCCTTTTTGATTCGTTCATCGATTTGCCCATCCATTTCATCAGCAACTGTTCCTTTTCTCCTAGAGTATGGAAACACATGAATCTTAGAAAATGCAAAACGTTTTACTGTATCTATCGTTTCTTCAAAATCTTTTTCGGTTTCTGTTGGAAATCCGACAATTACATCCGTTGTAATAGAAATTTCTGGACGGACAACACGAATATCTCTTAATTTCTGTTCAAAATCTTTCAACTGATACTTACGATTCATTAATGTTAAAATCTTATCACATCCACTTTGTAATGGAATATGCATATGATCGACCAATACAGGATATTCTTTCATCAAAGCAATTACTTCGTCTGTAATCTCATTCATTTCAATAGAAGAAATACGAAGACGTTCTAACCCATCTAGTTTCAATAAATCATATAATAAATCACTAAAGTGATAGTCTTTTAAATCACTTCCATAATGTCCAGTATGAATTCCAGTTAACACAATTTCATGATGTCCATGTTGAATTAATGAGTTTGCTTCTTGTATAATTTCTTCCTTACTTTTACTTCTCACATGACCACGAGCATATGGAATAATACAATAACTACAAAAATTTTCACATCCATCTTGGATTTTAATAAATGCTCTTGTCCGATTAAAATTTTCTAACTGCATGCATTCAAATGGTACTTCTTCTAACTCTTTTACAGCAACAATTTGTTGTTTTGTTCTAAAATAAGTTTCGACAAAAGATGGAATTTGACTTTTTCCCCAGTTACCAAGAACAATATGAACACCCTCTATATTTTTAATCTCTTCAGTAGCCACTTGGCTCATACAACCGCAGACAACGATTACTGCATTTGGATTTTTTCGAATTGCCTGATGAATCATTTTTACAGACTTTCGACTAGCTGTATTTGTAACGCTACAAGTATTGATAATCGCAACATCTGCATTTTCCTTTACATATTGATAACCAAGTTTTTGAAACTGTTCCATCATCACATTTGACTCATAAGTATTCACTTTACAACCCAATGTATATATTGTAACTAACATATTCCACTCCTTACTAAAAATAGGTCTATCGACCTATTCTAAATTCTTTCTAAATTCTTTTAAAGAATCTAAAAACTCCATATTTTTATTCATATCTTCTTTTGAATCTGAATCTACATGTTCTTCTATTTTAGAAAATTCAGTTTCACTTTGTTCTGACTGTTGAAAACGATTCATATCAAATTGAAATTCATGTTGAAATTGATTTAATTCTTTCTTTAAATCAGGTACAACTTTCTTTTCTTTTTGAATTCCATAAACTGGAGATATAAATTGACTCGTATGAAATCCACTTTTCTTTTCTTCTTTTTCTTTTTCCTGTTGTCTCTTTTTTTCCATTTGTTTTTCTAGTTCACGATTACTAATTGGAGTTTGACTATCAATATCCATTTTATCTTGATTTTTGACAGCTTGTACCAATTCTTCATAACTGATAATCGCCTGCTCTTCTTGTTCTTTTTCAAAACGTTCAGGAGATGGTTCTTCCTCCTTTTTCAAATCTTCTTTCATACGTTCTAACAGACGTTCAATTTCAATAGAAGTTGTATTCTCTAACGTTTTATCTGGTTCTTCAATTATCGTTTCAGGCTCTGTTTCTGTTACTTGAATCGTCTCTACTTTCGTCTCTTCTTTCACAGGTGATTCTACTGGCGTTGGAGCTACCTTTGACGAAACCCTTTCCTGTTTCTTTTCTTTTCCTAATTGTGCTTCTTTTGTCTTTAATTTACGACATTCCATATAGACAACAATTCCAAAAATAATCAAAACGATAATAAATAAAACAATGAGTGCGTAAAAGAACAACTCACTATGAACAAATGTATTTATTATATTCATACCAATCACTCCATAAATTCATAGTTTACACAACTAAGTACAAATAATGGGACACTTTCAACACGAAGAATTCTAGACCCTAATGATACACTTGTATATCCCATCTCGTTTAGTTGTTTTTCTTCATCCGGATCGAGACCCCCTTCGGGACCGATTACTACTACAAGTGTATCACAATTAGATTGTGATTGCAAAAATATTTTCAATGTTTTTTCTTTTTCCCTTGTACTACACACAAGTTTAACACCTTTTAGATCCTTTAGGTCTTGCAAATGATCAACTACTTCAATTTCCGGAATCATATTTCTTTTTGACTGTTCACTTGCCTCTTTTACAATTTTTTGCCAACGTTCTTTTCTCTTTTCTAACTTTTCTTCATCCATCTTCACTACACTGTATTGTGCTGGATAAAAAATAAATTTCGTCGCACCCATTTCTGTCCCTTTTTGCAATATATATGATACTTTTGTCTCTTTTAGAAAAGGAACACAAACAACCATCTCACGTTCATCTTTTCCTCTCTCCAAGATAGAAATAATTTCAACACGTGTTTCTATTTCTGTATCTTTTAAAGCACATAAATAAACAGTTTTCTCGTGTACTACTTCAATTTGATCGTTCTCATGACATCTCATCACACGTAAAATGTGAAAATAATCTTCATTTCGTAATGTAAATTCATTTCTAATACGTTCTAAAGCAAAATATCTCTGCATACCCTCACCCTCATCATTATATCGAAAACTCCAAACAAATACAAGAAAAACTAGTAAGATTACTCCTCTATTAATAAATAATGATATTACGGATCCCGCTTTCTCTTTCATAAAGATAAAATCAAAAAACACTTAGCCTAAGCTAAGTGTGACATGATATAGTTGGATATTTCATAAGCATCCCAACTCATATATGTAAATAGATCTATTTTTTGGGATGATAAAAATAAGATATCAATTTTGCAACTTCGTATAAAATCATATTACATTGATTAATAGCAAGTGATTTTCCAATAGCTTTTCCACCAATTGTAAGTGCTGCAATCATTCCAGTTACAAGTAAAGACATCAAAAATGGAGAAACATGAAGTGTTTGGGCAAAAGAACTAGCGATAATTGCACCTGCACTACCAGATACTACCCCACAAATATCTCCAATAACATCATTACAAAAACTTCCAACTTTATCGGCATTCTTTTTTAACATAACGGCAATATTAGCACCTTTTACTTTTCTTGCACTCATAGAGTGAAATGGTGCCTCATCACTTGCTGTTACAGCAACACCAATCATATCGAATATAATTCCTAATAGAATAAATAAAAAAATTAATAAGATCCCAAAAATAGAAGATAATTTTGGAATAAATGTTTCTGATACAAAGGAAAACATCACAGAAATAAAAAAGGCCATCAAGAAAATTTGAATGATCCATTTTCTATTTTTCTTCTGTTTGTCTTTTAACTTATTTGCTCGTTTTTTATCTTCTCGTTTTAACGATGCGATTTCATCTTGTACTTTTTGATTATATTTCATATCATCCCTCACAAAAAAGGAGCCAGTGCTCCTGATAAACAAATGAAAATGGCAATTAATATAGTTAACTTTGCACCTTAGGTCAAGTAGGATTTCCCCCAAAACTACTATTCGTTACCAAATAGCGGTTCCCCTTGAAAGTTTTGGATATACTGTCACCAAGTATATGACTTGATTACCACTGAGTGTACACTGCAATCCTATATTAACATAACACCCTAGGAGATTTCCTCGACAACTCTTTTATTACTAATTCTTTTTTGCAACATTTGTTTCAAAGAGCAATCATAAAATAACGTTGGCCATTGTCATTTTAAGTGTTCTCTTATCCCCAAATATCACGCAAGACAAGCTACACTACTCACAAGTTGCCCCGCAAAGTAGGTTCAAGCCTAAGTCGTCATTCGTCCGTCAATGATATCATGTATAGGCGAATCACAAGTTTAGGTCTCCACGAAAATATGGGTCGGGGTCGTATGCCATTACGATCGCCCAAATTCTCTCATCCATCCAGCACCCACCCCAAACTGGGCGTAAGAAGCAAGCACAAGATGTTTCACAGATATGCTCTTTAGCGGATTTTTAGCCCCGCCTTCCTAATAAAAGAAATTGACTAGAATAATGCGCCATTTCTGGTAGAATTCTAACATAAACTACCCGGTTTGTCAATCTGTACTATTCTATGCATTTCAATTAGAAATGTTCCTATTTTCTTAAATTATCACTCACTAATTCAATCTCATCCGTCAAAAAGCGAATTCGTTCCATAATTCTTCTTGCTTTTACAATATCTACTTTATTTTTAGAAATACTAAAGTGATCTTCTAATTCTTCATAATTGAGATTAGATGTGAAAAAAGTTGCTAATTTATGATCCATACGATATTGTAAAAGTGGCATTAATACATCATCTCTACTCCATGCAGTAGTATTCTCAGCTCCAATATCATCAATTAATAATAGTGGTACTTTTTTCATCTTCTCTAACATTTCAGCAAATTCCGATGGATATAAACCACGATTATGATTTAAAAATTCCGGCCAAAATAAAATAGCACACTGATAGTTCTTTTTCGCAAGTTCGTGAAATAAAGCTGCTAAAATATAGCTCTTTCCACTTCCAAATGATCCGTGTAAAAAAAGTCCCTTTTGATGAATATCTTTCTCAAACTTTTTTAAAAACTCTTGTTCCCATTTAAAAATTGGAAAGCGTTTACGATCTTCTTTATAAATTTCTTTCATCGATGCATGAAGTAATTCATCACTGACATGATATAAATACATATTTTTTAAATAATGATTTTCTTTTTGTTTTTTCTGATACTTCCTACAAGCTTTATAACCAAATTCTAAACCGTTGCCACTTTTGAATGGTAAATAACAATGTCCCATAATTTTATTTGGACAAGCAAGTAAATTTTTACAATTCTTACAATGTTTATACTCTTCTACACAATCTTGTAAAGAAGAAGTATAACGTTTTAAAATGTCAGAATCCATTTGTAGTTTGGAAACGATTTCTGTAAAAACGGGATCTTCTAGTGCTTGATTATATTCCTTATCTAATGCTCGTTCTAAATTCTTAGCTTGTTTCACCGATATAGCTTCTGTTACTGTTTTCAAACGTATCACCTCTATTCAAACTGTTTTAAAAATTCATCCATCTCTTTCATTTCTTCTGGTGTAGCAAGTTCCACTTGAGGCTTTTCATCAAACCACTTTGGTTTTCGTACAACTTGCTTTGTCGTTTTTGGTATACTTTCTTTTCGATTCTTTTCCTTGATACACTGATTCATCGCATCTTCTACTGTTTCAATTCTTTCTCTACACCACTGCCCAGCAATCGTTTCAATAAATGCTCTTGTTAATTTATTATGGTTGATCTTCAACACATAATCAATTAATACATTTACAACTCCAGGATTTAATTTTAATTCAACTAACAAATATTCCAAAATCATTAAGTCTTGCTTTGTCGGTTCTACTCCACCGTACTTGAGAGCTAGAAAATCATGCGGTGTTGTTGTTTCAAATTGATAAATTAGTTTTGCCTTTTTTGTCATTGGAGCATTTGTACTAACTCTCTTTGTTTCTGGTTCATTTTTATATATGAGAGTTGGCATTTTTCCTTGGTTTTCAAAGCGATAGAAGTTTCTTGCCTGTTTTCTTAACAATTCTTTATCAATCATTTTCTTTTCGTTGATAGAATTCATTAAAATACGAAGTAATGATTCGTCATCAAAATCATAAATAAAAGAAAGTTTATATATAAAGTCTTTCATTTCTCTCGTAACACTAGATATTTGGAAATAGTCTTCAGGAATCATAGATAATACATGTTCTAAATCGATTTTAGAAGTAAGTTCTAGTTGTCTTTTTTTGCGTTGTCTTAAATTATCTTCTTCATTGATTTGATAATTCGAAATGCTTTCAAATACATCACTAAATTTACAGGTGATGTCTTGATAATCTTTTAATGGTAATTTTGGTATTTGATAGCGTTCTAATAATTTTTCGTATTCTTTCATCCCTACGTTATTCTGTAATGTGGTATTTAAAATTGGGTTATGAAAGAATTCAGCACTTGATAATGGAGCATATAGTTGATAAATATAATGATTGATATGATCTTCTTTAAAATAAGTTTTTAAAAGTCCAATTGCTTCTAATTTATTACGTGCCATTTCAATTTCTGAAAGTTTCACTCCCATATTTGCGACGAGTTGATGATGTGTCCATTCTACAGATACACATTCACTTCCATCTAAATAAGACCATAGACTGAAGTATAAACTAATCGATAATGCTCCTACAATTGGCTGATATAAACTCGTTAATAATTTGTGATCTTCGTTTGATAAAATGGTTTTTGATGTTACAATATAAGTATCTGCCGGCATTAATGTTTTTTTCTGCATATCCATCACCACTAGTAATAGTTTAACATAAAAACAACTAGATAGAAATGGTTTTTTATATGAAAGTACTTGTTTTTCTTTTTCTCTTTTGATATAATGTTTTTGTTTGAAAGAGCCGACTTAGCTCAGTTGGTAGAGCAACGCACTCGTAACGCGTAGGTCGTAGGTTCAAGTCCTTCAGTCGGCACCATAAGAAGTTTCATCACACGTTTGTGTGGTGTTTTTCATATCACCTGCGAAAGTGGCGGAATTGGTAGACGCGCAAGCTTCAGGCGCTTGTAGATATATTCTGTGTGGGTTCGAGTCCCATCTTTCGCACCATGTAATAATAAAAGTTCATAGGG
>CALVQD010000079.1 GCA_944355255.1 uncultured Bacilli bacterium | reverse complement strand
AACAATGTGCTACATTATTAGAATTTCTTCCCGATTTTGAAAGAATGAGGTATTTATCAATCGACGTTCAAAGAGAACATACACTTTCCGTTCAAACACTAAAAGAAGAGTTATTAGAATATCTTGTAGCAAAAAAAAGATAAGTTATTAGAACAGAAGAGAGATACTTTTGTTCTTTTATCATATTCTCATGATATAATATAGAAGAGGCGATAATATGTATCGAAATACAGTAGCAAGAATTTATTTGAATCATATTGAAAATAATGTAAAGAAAATGATTCAAGCATTTCCTAATTATCAGTATTATTTCGCTGTAGTAAAGGCAGATTGTTATGGTCATTATGGAGAAAAACCGATTCAGAAAATGATCGATGCAGGATGTAATTATCTTGCTGTTTCTTCTTTAGATGAAGCTTTAGAAATTAGACAACATTTTTCTGATATTCCGATTTTATGTTTAGAACCAATTAACTTAAGAGATATAGAAATTGCTTCACAAAATCATATCACACTAACAATTGCTTCAGATGAGATTGATGCTTATTTAAATGGAACATCAAAGGTAAAAGTTCATTTGAAAGTAAACACTGGTATGAATCGTTTAGGTTTTTCTTCTAAAGAAATACTACAAAAGTGTTATCAAAGATTAAAAGCAAATTCCAACATCGAAATTGAGGGTATTTATACTCATATTTATGATGCAGTGAATCAACAACGTACGGAAAGGCAATTTCAATTATTTCAAGAGTTAACGTCTCTTATCCCAATTGACTGTTTTCCAATTGTCCATGTTACTGCAAGTGAAGCGACAGAGTTATATCCGAAATTACCATTTGTCAATGGATGTCGTTTTGGAATTATGATGTATGGTTTTACAAAAAGAAATGATTTACAATTAGAATCTACTTTTACTGTTGAAAGTGAAATATTACAAATTCAAACACTTCATAAAAATGATACTGTTGGATATGATGGAATTTATCAAGCAACAGAAGAGGGCGAGAAAATTGCAGTAGTAGCAATTGGATATGCAGATGGTATTGTCAGAGCCAACCGTGGTAGATTTGTCTATATTCACGATAAAAAATATCCAATTGTAGGAAATATATGCATGGATATGTTATTTGTCCGTGTTGATGATACAGTTCATAAACATGATAAAGTTGTAGTGATTAAAGATACTGCTCATATCTTAGAAATCGCAAAACATCTTCATACAGTACCACATGAAGTTCTTTGCAATATTTCTAAAAGAGTACCAAGAATTTATGAGGAAGTCTAATATGGATATATTTTCAAGAAAAAGAGAAAAACAACAGTTAAATTTGCAAAGAAAGAAAATAATCAAAGAACTGGAAGCACAAAAAGCATCACATGTTTCTTCTCATCTTTCTGTCATGTTACCAGAACGCTTTTTTATCATTTTACAAGATGGAACTTATTGCAGTTTAAAAACAGAAGAAGACTTAAAATACATAAAAGAAAATGCACATTATGCTTTCTTTCAATCTATCATACAGAAGTATTATAAAGAAGATGTATCGATAGGAAGTACATATCAAAAAACACTTGTTCCATATATTGAATATTTTCTAAGAAAGGGAGCTGTTATTTTTATAAATACTTCAGAATTACCATTGGAAACATATCGAAAAGAACCAGAAAAAATATATGAGACCACTGGTATACTATATTATAAAGATGATATTTTAGCGGATCAGGCAAATCATCTTCTCAAATTTTTTCGAGATTTTAGACAAATGAAACAGATTTATATTTTTCTCACTCACGGAGAACATTCGTTTCAATATGAAGAAATAGGATTACAAGAAGCAGAGTCTTATTTACGAAATATTGTTTATGAGAAAATGAGTGCAAAAAGAAAATAACAATGTTTTTTTACATTGTTATTTTTTTGTATCAATTAACGTAATACTTTTCTTTTTTGTTTTGAATTGTTTAATGTGTAATCATCTTGCAATGTATCTTTCATAAAACGTTTGATATTCGCATTAGTCAGTTGATATTTTCTCACCCATAAATCATAGATTTTATCAAATTCTTTGTCTGTGCCTTTGTTTTGATATTGAGTCATAAAATTATCAAAATAGATTTCTCGTTTTAATTCTATAATATCATCTTCTGTATCCAATAGACATTTATTAGATGTTGTTTGTATCAAATCTTTTGGAGTCTGTTTTAAAGCATACATCTTTTCTTGTAATAAGTGTTCCATAATAATTCCATGACGAGCACATTGCTTCATTTCTACATCTTGACGTAACAACTCAAAACAGAAATAAGAAAAGATACTATGATTGATGAGTTCTTTTTTCCTACGATGATATGCTTTCATTTCATTTTTTGTATATTGTAACATTCTTTGTAATGCTTCTATTTGATTTTCATACTTCAAGATTGTTTCAATTTCTCGTAAGTTTTCCCTTACCGTATTTTTTCCATATAAATCAGTTAATACAACGTGGTCTTGTTCACGCTGATAAGACATATACATAATTTATCCTCCTCAGTCTGGTAATAGTATAGCACTATCATTTTGTTTGTGCAAATTATTTTTTTAGAAAAAATAAAAAAAGTCTTGACCGGGGGTAACACCCGATACATATAATGAATTTGTAAATGATGAATAAGGAGGATAGTTATGAAAAGTTTTACTTTAGGAAGAATACCAAGAGTGTATTTTGGTACAGATTCTTTACAAAAAGCAATGATACAAGAATAAAAACAGATGGGAAAGACAGTATTAATTGCATATGGAGGAAATTCAATCAAAACAAACCATATCTTTGATACTGTAAAAAATTACTAGAAGAAAATGAAAAGAAAGTAGTAAGAGACAATCATAGAAAAAGTTCATAGGATTGGCCCTATGAACTTTTATTATTACATGGTGCGAAAGATGGGACTCGAACCCACACAGAATATATCTACAAGCGCCTGAAGCTTGCGCGTCTACCAATTCCGCCACTTTCGCAGGTGATATGAAAAACAC
>CALVQD010000078.1 GCA_944355255.1 uncultured Bacilli bacterium | reverse complement strand
TGATTATTTTCTTATTTGTGTTCTAGCAAAAATCCATCTTTTCTGCTTTTTCCATCTACTTCTAATTTTATTGTTTCATTCATAAAGTTTAATTTCCATTCAAAGTAATCTTTATGAACAATTACTTTTTCTACAAACTCTTCTATTATTTTTTCATCAACACCACTATAGTTAATATCTAATAATTTTCTTATACTCTTTTTAGCATTTTCTATTCTTACATCTAATGGTTCAAGTGATGAACATTGTTTTTCTAATTCTAATATTTCTATTTTATATTTTTCTATTCTACTAGATAACTTCTTTTGAAATATTTCATATAGATTTATATCTATAGTTTCATCTAAATAATTATCCATTAATCTATCTAACTTTGCTGTTTCATTTTCAATTAATTGATTTAATTTATTAATTCTTTTTAACATCTTCTTTTCAGGATGTTCATCTATATCAACTCCTTTATATAATCGTTCTGCCAGTTCTCTTCTATTATCTGAATTTTGTGTAAGATTTCTAAATATAGCTTCAGCCATATATTGTAACTTCCACTCTGGTACTTGACCCATATCACAACTATCTTTGAATCTATTTTTAGGTCTATTTTTTTTGTTATAACAAATATAACAATATGTAGTATCATTTTTATTTTTATGATAAATCTTTCTATTAAAGTTAGACCCACATTCACATACTAATTTTTTACTCCAAATATTTTTAGGAACTCCTAATGCTTGTTTTCTTCCTAATTTAATTGGTCTTGAATGACTATCCATTATTTGTTGAACCTTTTTAAAATCTTCTTTAGATATAATTGGTTCATGTCTTCCTTCAACTACTACCTTTTCTACTTCACCATAATTTATCTTTGCTTTTTGTTCTAGATAATCTGGAATATATGATTTTCTATAAACTATAGTACCTGAATAAAATGGATTTCTTAAAACTCTTGAAATATATGAAGCTCTCCAAGTTGTTAAACCTGTAGAAGTTGGAACACTTTTTTTAGTTAAATCATCTGCAATTTTTACTGTACCTTTACCATTTAAATATTCAGAATAAATATATCTTACAATTTCAGCTTGCTCTTCATTTACTTCTAAGTTTTGACCAACTTTATTGTAACCTAGAATATTACCTGATCCATAAAACACTCCATTTTGAAATGATATCATTTGTCCTGCTTTTACTCTTTGAGAAGTTTTCTTACTTTCGTTTTGAGCTAGTGTAGCCATAATAGTTAGTTTTAATTCTCCATCTTGATCATTAAAAGTCCAAATATTATCTTCAACAAAGTATACCTCTACTCCAATATTTTTTAACTTTCTAGTTTCTTGTAATGTATCTACTGTATTTCGAGCAAATCTTGATACTTCACGAGTAACTATTAAATCAAATTTTCCTGCTTTTGCATCCTCTATCATTCTCATAAAGTTTTTTCTTTTCTTTATAGAAGTTCCTGTTATACCTTCATCTATATATCTATCATATAAAATCCAGTCAGGATTTTTCTTTAGAATATCATCATAGTATTGAACTTGATTATTTAAAGCAGATAATTGAGCTTCATGTTCAGTTGAAACTCTAGCATATATTGCTACCTTTCTTTTCATTAAATCACCTCTACAAAGAAATTATCATTTTTATATAAATATGTTTATGTTGCGATTAAAGCAAAAGAAAAAGAAGTATCTCTACTTCTTTATCGCACACTTGACATCTAATTTTCTATTAATAGTTTAATTTCTTTTTCTTCTAATAGATTATCATTCCATACTCTTATAATATTGTCATCAATCAAGTACTGAATTTTTTTCATTATCCTTGATTCTCTATATATCTTAGTATCCTCATAAAACTCTCCGCCGGAAGGAATCAGTTCATTTTTCTTTACAACTAATTCGTTTTTATTACTATTCATGTTTTCCAACATCTTAGGACAATGATTTGATAATAATTCTTGAAAGCTAGGATAAACTATTTTATAATCCATTGATGCAGCCCAATATGGTGTTATCTTACCATCATATATATTAACATATACATGATTATAAAAATCTATATCAACAATTGTTCCATGAATATTACCAGATCCTCCAATTGATTTAATATAATCTGATAATTGGTTTATGTACTCATAATAAGATTTAGTACCTTCTTTAATAATTATTGAATAATTATCCATATTGTTAAAATAGTACTCTATATCCTTATATTTTAATCTATTTTGTCTTCCGCCATTCATAATATAAAGATTACCCTTATCATTTTTATAAACAAACATAAGAATATCATTCTTTTTTAATAAATAGAACTCGCCTTGAAGTTTACAAGAAATACTATAACCCATTTTTCGATAGAATAATAAGTATTGCTCTAAACTAATCAAATGAATTCCATCTTCATAATCATTAAATATATTACACTTCAATGAATAATCTATTCTCTTTAATCTTACATCTTCATTGAAATATCCAACCTGATTATCAGCATATAATTGTTTATCTGAATTTTTCTCATAAACATTTTTATGAGTATGTCCATTAATATATATCCAATTTGAATTATAATTATCCGTAGACCAATCTTGTTTTGGATGATGTGTTAATATTATTATTTTTCTATTTGATAAGCAATCTTTTAATTTTGTATACAAAGAATTAAATTTATTAGTTAACTTTTTATCCTCTTCTAATGTAGGAACAGCATCAAAGTATATAAGCTTTGAAGCATTAAAATCCGGATTATATCCTGAAAAACCAATTCCACCAAATATTGTTAATTGGCTTTCAAGAGTTTTTTCCTTTAATGCATCTTCGGTCATAGATTCAATTTCAGATTCTGTTAGTATTTCAAAATCATCACCAATAACTAACAATTCATTTTGCAAAAAAGTTATTTCTAACTCATCAAACATTTTTTTATATAACTTAACAATGCTATCAACATTATTATAGGAAGCTCGATCAAGGTTCCATAATTCGTGATTCCCTAATACACAAATTATTTTCTTCGATGATATTCTATTTCGTTCAACTAATTTTTGATAAAAGATTTTTGATATCTTAAAACTTGATGAAACATCACCAGCTATTAAAATAAATTTCCCAACAACCTCTGATGGCATAGAATCTATCATTTTATCAACTATTGTTTTTACATAGTATTCAATCTCTTTTTCAGTTGCGTGATCTTTAAATTTATTAGCAATTTTATTATCAATATGTATATCACTAATATAATAGATTGATATTCTTCTCATAAAATCACCGGATTGATATGGTAAAACATCATTTTCATGAAGTATTGGAACATTCGTATTTTCAACTTTAACTAATTCATTACTTTGACTTAGTAATGGTTTGATTGCTTCGTTATAGAATGTATCATCATATAATCCATTTTTAATTAACACTGTACTATTTATAGCAACATTATCTAAGTTATATTTTTTTAAATCAATTCCATCAAAATTATATTCATAAATATCTGCATTTGATAAATCGCCATTCAAAAATGAGTAGAATTCATCAAATCTATTAAATGTATATTTGATTTTTTTATAAATTGTAGAAAGTTTTTTTGTAACTATAAATTTACCATCAATATATTCTTTTTTTATTATTTCGGATTCAAAGTTTCTTTCTAAAAAAGTACTTATTTCATTGTCTTCATATGTATTAGCTAAATGTGTTGCTATTCTTTCAAATATATCTTTTTCACTCTTTTTTAAATCTATATAATTTAAATTAATTTTAGATAGTACATCTTTCCAATCATCAATAGTTAATGATTGAACATCACAATAATTATACAAAAGCCAATTTTGTTTCATTACATAGGCACTATACTCTTCTTTATATCTATTAGGAATATATTTTATTGCTTCATAATCAATGCTAAATGCAACATCACACATATGCTTAGTTATATCTTTAGATTTTATTTTTTTTAAATAATGCCAATCATCCCTGATTTGTGATTCTAAGCTTATACTTTTTTTAATCATAGCATCACCTCATATCTATATTATATCATATATACTCACAATTATTTTAATGGATTATCCAATTTAAAATTCAATTTCCATTCGAGATATTCATCATCTGATATATCATAGTTTTCTCTCCTTTCTCTCATTTTTTTCCATTCTTGAATTCCATTATAAACATTCATATTATATGGTTTACCAGAAAATGAATCCATTTCAATATTAAATTGATAATATGGAAACTCTTCTTCTAACCACATTTGATAATAAATCTCATCTATTGGATTAGTGAAATCATATTTTCTAATTGCATCAACACTTACTTCAAATAGTTCTGCTAATTCCTCCAATCTGCTTTGACTTGGACTAGTAGTGTTATTTTCATACTCACGAATTGTTTTATTTGGTTCTCTACCTCCAAATCCAAAATAAGCTGCCACATCTTCTTTTGTCATATGTCTGACTTCTCTAATGTACTCAAGTCTGGCTCCTTGAGACATATTTTTTAAATTGGGTTTTATATAAAACATATTAACGACCTCCATTTCTGTTTTACTTTTTTCCCAAACAAAAAAAGTAGCCCTAACCTTTATGCTACTTTTTTGCTCAAAATTTTAATAATTAAATACAACTATAGCCATCTACTTTTTATTCTTTATATATATTATCTCCTCCTATTTTTTCCTTTTATTTCAACGAAAAAAGAGTCTTTCGACTCTTTAATTATTTATTTATTGGAGTGTGCTCTCACTCTATTTTTGGTGGGACTTGATAGCAGCTTGCGCAGCAGCAAGTCTTGCAAGCGGTACACGATATGGACTACAAGATACGTAATTTAATCCTACTTTGTGGCAGAATTCTACACTAGATGGTTCTCCACCATGTTCTCCACAAATACCAAGTTTGATATCAGGACGTGTACTTCTACCTTTTTCAGTAGCAATTTGAATTAATTGTCCAACACCCGTTTGATCTAATTTTGCAAATGGATCATTTTCAAAAATTCCTTTTTCATAGTAGTCATTTAAGAACTTACCAGCATCATCACGTGAGAATCCAAATGTCATTTGTGTTAAATCATTTGTTCCAAAGCTGAAGAATTCTGCTTCTTTAGCAATCTTATCAGCAGTTAATGCAGCTCTTGGAATTTCAATCATCGTTCCTACGTGATATGGTAATTCTACCTTTTCGTTTGCAATAATTTCATCGGCTACTTTCGTTACAATATTTTTTACATATTTTAATTCGTTTTCATCACCAACTAATGGAATCATAATTTCTGGAACAACATTCATTCCTTTTTTATTTACATTGATAGCAGCTTGAATAACAGCTCTTGTTTGCATTTCTGCAATTTCTGGATATGTAATAGCAAGTCTACATCCTCTATGTCCCATCATTGGATTAAATTCTTTTAATGATTCAATTCTTGCTTTTAATGATTCAAAAGTCATTCCTAAACTTTCAGCAAGCGGTTTAATTTCTTCATCTGTATGAGGCAAAAATTCATGAAGTGGTGGGTCTAAATAACGAATTGTCACTGGACGTCCTTCCATCGCTTCAAAGATCTTTTCAAAATCATCTTGTTGCATTGGTAAAATTTTTGCAAGTGCAGCTTCTCTTTGTTCTTTTGTCTCAGCTGTAATCATTTGTCTTACAGCAAAAATTCTAGATTCCTCAAAGAACATGTGTTCTGTTCTAACAAGTCCAATTCCCTCTGCTCCAAATGCCAAAGCTTGACGTGCATCTTTTGGTGTATCAGCATTAGCACGTACTCCTAATGTACGAATACTATCAGCCCAGTTCATAAATGTTTCAAAATTACCACTGATTTCTGGAGCTTTTGTTTTTACTTCTCCACCATAAACAGTACCTGTAGAACCATCTAGTGAAATATAATCTCCTTCATGGTATACAGTTCCTTCTTTTGTTGTGATTGTTTTATTTTCTTCATCAATGGTAAGTTCTCCACATCCACAAACACAGCATCTACCCATTCCACGAGCAACAACAGCAGCATGAGATGTCATACCTCCACGAATTGTAAGTACTCCTTCAGCATCATTCATTCCTTGAATATCTTCTGGAGAAGTTTCTAGACGTACTAATACACAATTTTCTCCAGCATTTTTATGGAGAGTTACATCTTCTGCACTAAAGTAGATTTTTCCACATGCAGCTCCTGGAGAAGCAGCAAGACCACGAGCGATTACTTTTCCATTTTTTAATGACTCTGCATCAAATGTTGGATGTAGTAATTGATCTAATTGTTTTGGCTCTACTTTTAAAATTGCTTCTTCTTTGGTAAGCATTCCTTCTTCTACCATATCAACCGCAACTTTTAAAGCAGCTGCAGCAGTTCTTTTTCCATTACGAGTTTGTAACATGAATAGTTTTCCATTTTCAATCGTAAATTCCATATCTTGCATATCTTTGTAATGATTTTCTAAGATATGAGCAATGCGATCAAATTCTTCGTATACTTCTGGCATTACTTCTTTTAATGTTTCAATTGGTTGTGGCGTACGAATTCCAGCAACAACATCTTCTCCTTGGGCATTAATTAAATATTCCCCAAATAATTTCTTTTCTCCTGTTGCCGGATTACGTGTAAAGGCAACTCCTGTACCACAGTCATCTCCACGGTTTCCATAAACCATTTCTTGTACATTTACAGCAGTTCCCCAACTACTTGGAATATCATTCATACGACGATAAATAATCGCTCTTTCATTATTCCAAGAACGGAATACTGCCTTAACAGCTTCTAATAATTGAACTTTAGGATCTTGAGGAAAATCAACACCAGATAATTCTTTGTAAATGTCCTTGAATTTTTCAGTTAACTCCATCATATCTTCAGCTGTCAATTCAGTATCTTGTTTCACACCTTTTGCTTGTTTCATATCATCCAAAATACGATCAAATGAATTTTTTGGATATCCTTTTACAACATCAGCAAACATCATAATAAAACGACGATAAGAATCATAAATAAATCGAGGATTTTTTGTCTCTTCAGCAAATCCTTTTGCTACTTCATCATTTAAACCTAAATTAAGAACAGTATCCATCATACCAGGCATACTAGCACGTGATCCACTACGTACAGATACTAATAATGGATTTTTTAAATCTCCTAATTTCTTTCCAGTAATAGATTCTAACTCAGCTAACTTTTCAAAAATTTCTTTTTCTACAGTTTCACTGATTTTTTCTCCATCTGCATAATACTGATTACAAGCTTCTGTTGTAACCGTAAAACCACGAGGTACAGGTAATCCAATATTTGTCATTTCTGCAAGGTTGGCACCCTTTCCTCCTAATAATTCGCGCATATCTTTATTTCCTTCAGAGAAGGAATACACAAACTTTGTCATATCACTTTTGCCTCCTTTATTGATATACAATTAAATTATAACATACTTTTCTTTAAAATATAGCAATTTTTGGAAAAATTCAAAACACAAAAAAAGAGATGTTTTTCTCTTTTATAACTTCCCTTTTTCTTTTCGAACGTGTTCTAATATTTTCTCTTTATGATACCCTCTTACTTTTTCAATATGACAAGTTCCACAATAAGATTCATAAGTAGCATCAATACCATCAATTGCTACCGTTTCACCATTTCCGAAAATAATCTTTCCGTCTTGATCAAAACGGACATTAAAATTTGCTCTTTTTCCACATCGACAAATCGTCACCAATTCTTCTAATTTATCAGCAATCGCAAGTAATCTGGCACTTCCCTCAAATAACTCTAATTCAGAACTCGTACGAAGTCCATAACAAATCACAGGAATATCAAATAAACGGGCAATCGTATAAAACTCATCTACTTGAAAACTTTTTAAAAATTGTGCTTCATCAATTAATATACAATCTACATCATTCATCCATTTTTCTATCTGATAAATAGGATGTGTCTTTTCATCTAATAATAAGTCAACAGTACGACGAACACCTAATCTAGACACAACACAACTCTCTCCCTTAGTATCTATTTTAGGTTTAACCAAAATAACTTTTTGTCCTCTTTCTTCATAATTATGGGCAACTTGTAAAAGTGCGGTCGTTTTTCCACAATTCATTGCTCCATACCGAAAATATAACTTACTCATAATGTCTCTTCTCCTTTGATCTTGGATGTGCCTTTAAATATACTGCACGTAATCGTTCATTAGAAACATGTGTATAAATCTGTGTTGTTGATAAATTTTCATGTCCTAAAAGTTCTTGTACACTTTTCAAATCTGCTCCCCCATTTAATAAATGAGTGGCATAAGTATGTCTTAATGTATGCGGGGTAATTTTCTGTTTTAACCCACTTTTCTTTACTTCTCTTTTTAAAATATCACGAATTCCTGCCGTTGTTAACTGATCTCCATTTTTATTTAAAAATAAATATGGGGAATTTTTATGATGAGACAAAAGAGGTCTTGCATCCTTTAAATACCAATCGATCAGTTCTGCCAATCGACTTCCATATAATACAACACGCTCTTTATTTCCTTTTCCTAAAACAATTAATTTCTTCTCATTCTGATGGAGATCTGTCATACGAACCGAAACTAATTCACTGACACGAACACCAGTAGAATATAAAAATTCCATAATTGTTTCATTGCGAATGGCCAGTGGAGTTTGTTCTTTCTCTGCATCTAATAATTGTTCTATTTCTAGTTCGTTTAAATAATGTGGTAATGTTTTATCTAACTTAGGATTAGAAATTAGTAAAGTAGGATTATCGCGAATCATTCCTTCTTCTGTTAAGTATTTAAAACAACTACGAAGTGTACTAATATATCTAGAAATCGTTTTTTTCGCATATTTTTTTTGATATAAATACATCAAATAACTACGAATCGTCGTATAATCTATTTCAGCAAGAGAAGTAATACTTTCTTTTGTTAAAAATGTCTTAAATTCTTTTAAATCTTCTCGATAGTTTGCAACCGTATATTCTGAATACTGTTTTTCTGATTCAATATATGTAATAAAAGAAGCAAAAGCTTCTTCTAATTGATTACTTTTCTTCATCTATAAAAATCGGATCTCCACGATCAATATCCAGTGCAAAACTATCATCATCAAATGAATCTTTCATTTTTTCTACTTCTGACATTGGAATCGAATTCATGGCTTCTAGATTAGAACCAAGTAATAAAAGAATTTGTTTTACTTCTTGCTCATATGCATTTGTCATGCGATCAATACGTAGTTGAACTTGATCTCTTTTTTTCATAAGTTCTTCTTTTTCCTGTCTTATTTTTCGCAAGTGAAATATCTTTTGGTGTATTTCTTTTTTCTTTTCTTCACTCATCCAAGAAACATGTTGTAAAAACATATCATCAAATCGGTTCATCATTGTTTCTATCTTTTTCTCATCCATAACTCTTCATAACTACCCGGATAACGAATAGTTCCCTCCTTCATTTCCTCATCAAAACCGACAATATCATCATCTTTCACCATTGCATCCGTCTGCATTTGTTCATAGGCCCATTGCAACTGTTGTGTTTTCTCATCAATACTTTTTTCTAACTGTAATATTTCTGAATAAAGTTGTGATTTCGGATGTTTCTGTTTTAATGTTACTAACTTTTCTTTTAAACGTTGTAATTCATTGACACAATTATAAAAATCATTTTTAGCCTGATAAGATATCCCCGTCACATAAATATCTCCACGAAGCACTTGATCTTTCCAAGAAACCTCTTCCGGTACTACCTTTTTCTGAACTGGTGTATTACTTTTTTGAATTAGCTGTAAATCTGTTTGATAATTTTTATAAGTAACTAAAAAACCACGCATTTTAGAATAATGATTCAATTGTTCTTTTTCGTATTTTTGTAATTCTTTCTCTATTTCTCTATTTCCGTTATTTTTTTGATATTGTTGATAAAGTTTTAAAAAATGGTCTGAAATAGCTACCTTTTTTTGATTTTCTAAAACATATTGTGAAAAAGACATAGGATAGGATAATTCTCGAAATAAAGTTTCATAACATATTTGTTTTAATTGACGATAACTCTTTTTTCGCGTATTTAATAAAAGTCCATCTTCCATTGCTGCATCTAATAAAAGTGCTAATTCATGACTACGATAAAGAGGTTCCAATTCCACTTCTTTTCTTCCATCTGTTTGATAGTTTTTCCTTTTTTTATAAATACGAACTGTTGGTATATTACTAATATTGGAAGTGTGGAAAAAATGGTGTATTAATTGTTGTTGATTTTGAAATGCCATTGTAATTTGGTCAATATCTTTTAATGTCATTCTCTCTTTTGAATTACTTTGTTTCAATTCATAACAAACTGTATTTTTTCCACGCTCTATTACAGTAAATAAGCCTTCACTTCTAGGATTTAATTTTCCTTTATCCGCATATATTTTTAAACGATATTCTGAATAATTTTCACGCATGTTACCACCTATCTTTATTATAAACGAATTTATCAAGAAAAAAAAGAAAGAAAACTATTTTTCTTCCTTTTCTAATCTTTTTAATACTTCTTTTGTCGTCTGTGCTGCTTTTTCACGAATTGCATTTGCACTCTTTTCTAACATTGGTGTTCCTTTTTCTACTGCATAATTTACAAGTTCTACTGCAGCATCCTGAATTTGTTGTGCTTTCTTTTTCGCAATTTTCAACACTTTTTCTTTATCGAGATCATCAATATCTTCTTTTAATTGATATAATTTTACTTCGAATGTTTCACGAACTTCATCAACGTCAATATCTTTTATCTTTGCAATCATATCGTCAATCATACGTTTTAAATCTTGTCTCGTTTCACTACCTTTTTTTGGAGCAAATAAAATTCCTAATGATGCACCAACTACTGCACCTAGTGCGAACTTCCCAAATCCACTACTTTTCTTTTTACTCATAATATAACCTTCTTTCTATTTATTTAATAATCGATTCACTAAATTGGTAATCCAACTAGCAATCGAATTACTAACAGAATTCACTGCATCTGCAGTTGTATCAATTACATTAAAGAGATTATCTAGCTTAGATGATTTTACGGTAATGTCATCAATCACTCTATCTACCTTAGTAAGTGTATGAAATAGTTTTAAACCTAATGCAATTAAAACGACTAATAAAACAATAGCTAACATATAAATTATGATTTGAAAAAAGACATTTACATTAATAATCATTCTTCTTCATCCCTCTTTTCATAAAAAGAATCAATTAAGTGAAATAAATCACTATCATCTAAATCATCTTCTGTATCTTCCTCAGGAGTTGCTCTTCTTTTACGCTCTTTCTTTGGCGTTTCTTCTTCCATATTCATTGCTTCTTCTACTAAATTTTCATCTTCTTTTTTTGGCTCATCTAATTGAAATTCCGCATCATCTTCTACTTCCACATGAGAATCCATTGTCATTTCATCTTTTTCCATGTCTAACTCTAAATCTTTAAAAATATCATCTTCTAATCCATTCATTGGCGCTTTTTTTTCTTCTTCCTTCTTCGTTTCAAATAGTGTTGCATCAATATCATCTTCTAACGTTCCATATGCTTTATTACGAACATCATCAATGGTAAGTTCTCCTCCTACACGATCTGTTCGAAATTCTCTTTTTGGTACGATATCATCTTTGTGATAATTCTTATCTAATACACCGTACACTGGAGAGATAATTGGAGACGGTTTAAAACTCTTTTTCTCTTCGTGAAGACGTTGTTTACTCATTTGATAAGCAACTCTCTTTGGTTCTTCTTCTTTCTTTTTCTTTGGTTCTGGTTTTGGTTTTGCAACACGTCTTTCAATGTTTTCAAAATCTTTATCATCGAAAAACACTGGAGCAGGTTTCTTTGGTTCCTCTTTCTTTGGTTCTACAATCACAGGCTCTTTTTTAACCTCTGGTTTTACAACTTCTTTTTCCTTTGGCTCTTCTTTCGCAACTTCTGGCGCTGGTATTTCAACTTTAATTACCTCTTTTTTAATTGGTTCTTCATATACTTCTTCCTCTTCTGTAAATAAATTTTTTACTTTGTCTAAAAAACCCATATTTTCACCTCTTATATTTTATCAATCATTCCCCTAATTATCTTCCTCATATTCTACGAGATGAGAATTTGACGAATTATTTTCTTTATCTTCGAAAATATCGTATTTCTCCTCTTTATTCGTAAAATAATTTTCATTTAACATCAACTTAATTACTTTGTTGTTAAATTTTACAGTGGATAAAATATAACTTGCATTCAAAACAACTTCGTTAATGCTTTTCTCATCAACCATTGCTTCAATCTTGGCGTAGTTATACACGAATTCAATGACATATTTTCCATTTGTTTGTTTTTGAATTTCTAGGTATCCTTCTTTTCCATTTGCATCAATTTTTTTGGAATAATATGCATTTGGATCTTCTTTATAATCTGTCTCTACCTTGTGATAATAACTAACCGCATCAATATATAAATAGTAATAATTTCCATTAGAATATAACTTATCATTCAACTCTGTTGTATCAATATAAGTCACACCTCTTGGGACATAATATTTATACCCTTTTCCTACACGATTATACAGTGTATTATTTTTTGATAATACCACACTGACGATATTGTCAATATTGGTCGTATCAATTCGTACTACCGTACAACCAGTAAATAAAATGATACTTACGAGCATTATCACTAAGCTCTTTTTCTTCAAGATACCTCACCACTCTTTAGTTCATTATAACAAACTTTTTTTAATTCACCTAATCTTAACACGAGTTTACATGTAAATATTTTGTCTAATCTTTTTTCACAACAATACGATAGATTGGATAACCTAAGTTATGAAACTTCGTTTCATATTCCGTTGCGACATTTTCTAAAATTTCATCATCGTATAAATCCAATGAAATTTCTTTGATATGATATCCATATTCTGTAAAAGACATAATTGAATATTCAAACAACTTACGATTATCTGTTTTCATAATAATCTCTTTGGTATTTTTAAAAACAGTATCGTATGCCTTTAAAAACTCAGGACTTGTTAACCTTCTTTTCGCATGTCTTTTCTTTGGCCATGGATCGGAAAAATTTAAATAAATTCTATCGATTTCACGATCAAATACTTCATCTATCTTTTCTGCATCAAAACGCATTAATTTTAAATTAGGAAGTTGTTTTTCCTCTTGTTTTTCTAAGGCACGAATTAATACACTATCATACTTTTCTATTCCAATATAATTAATCTCTGGATGTAATTCTGCCATTTCTGTAATAAATTTCCCTTTCCCCATTCCAATTTCAATATGAATCGGTTGTTCTTTTGCAAATAATTCTATATAATGGCCACAATATTTTCTTCCATCTTTTATTACTTCATCTGATGCTTCAATTCTCTCTAACGCACCAGGTACTTTTTTTAATCTCATCAAACCACCACTTTCATTATATCATGGACCCACTTACAAAAAAAGTAGAAAAATGAAAATAATATGGTACAAACAAACTATTTTTACATATAATGAATTAGAATGAAAAGGAAGTGTTTTATGAAAAAAGATCGTAATTGTGGAGGGAATATGTATCCAACTTATCAAATGAACGGAATGATGCCTATGCAAGGAGGTATGCCAATGCCATATCCTATGCCAGGTCCAATGGGAAACTTTCCAATGATGGGAGCAAATAACATGACTAGTGTGAATCCACTCACACAACAACAAATTAATACAAGTGATTCTATGATTAGTCAATTACAAAGTCAAGTGGATTCCTTAGAACGTCGCGTCAATCGTTTAGAGAGTATGATGCAAAGTGATACCAAATTCTCTAACACATCAAATTATCAAATGATGTAAAACTCAGTTCTGATCACTGAGTTTTTTACTCTAAAATAACATCCATTCGTGATTAAAACGATAGAAAATTTTATATAAAAAACACTTAGCATCTGCTAAGTGTTATCATATATTCATTGGATGTTAGAAGCTTCCGCCTCCACCTCCACCTCCAAAACTACCACCGCCAGCTGAGAATCCGCCTCCAAATCCTCCTCCGGAT
>CALVQD010000077.1 GCA_944355255.1 uncultured Bacilli bacterium | reverse complement strand
GTGCTTTGTAGTTGCTTCTTTAAATTTACAAGGAATATTATATATTAAAATTAAGATAAACAAAATATTTTTCGTAGCGATTTGTGTCGGAGCGACACGGTCGCGAACGAAATGGAGGTTAATATGGAAAATCGTCAAAAGAAAAAGAGTATGACAGAGAAAATTTTAAAATTATTCTCTCATAAATTACATTTATTAGAAAAAAGACAGAGATATGTATTTCTTTTGTTATTGATTATCCTTGTATGTCAAGTTGGACAATTTTTTTATTTTCAACATATCATCAATCAAGAGCCAGAAGAAGCAAAAGAGAAGATTGTATATCGAAGTAATAAAGTATTATTTTTAGGAGATTCTATTACAGAACAATATGATTTAGAAAAATATTTTCACAATGATGATTATGTGAACAGTGGAATTAGTCAAAATACAACTGGAGATATTTTAGAGAATATGAAAGAAAGAGTTTATGATTATAGTCCTGCGAAAATATTTTTAATGATTGGTGTGAATGACGGTATGTCACGTAATTTAGAAGACGATCAAGCAATCAAAAATATTGAATCTATTATTTCTAATATTCAGATGGAATTACCAGATACAGAATTATATGTTGAGAGTATATTGCCAGTTAATAAAACAGATGAAGAGAAGATAAATCACGGTATGGTTGATGAACGAGAAAATGAAAATATTCAAGAGATGAATCGCCAAATTGAAGAATTATGTAAAGAATATGATGTGACCTATATCAACTTATACGATAAATTGACAGATGAAGATGGAAATTTGAACTTAGATTATACGAAAGAAGGATTACATATATCTGATGAGGGATATCAAGTAATTACAAAAGAATTAAGGAAGTATTTATAACTTCCTTTTATATTGCTCTAATACGTGTTTTCTCTTCTTTAACTTTTTTGCAACCTTCACTCCTACATAGCGTATATGCCACATTTCAAAGGGAATATTTGTAATAGATTCTTTTCCCTTAGGATACCTTAAAACAAAGCCATAATGACCTAAAAATGGGTAAATTTTACAAAACTCTTCGTATGCTTTTTCTAATTCAAAATTATTAGTAAGATATTTTCCCTGATAATAAATCGTCAAATCAATTGCCATACCAGTATGATGTTCACTCGTATACGGTTTTGCAACATAATTGCTTACATAATCTACTCCGTATTCTTGAATCATCTCTTCCATTAAACATTGTTGTTCTTCAATACTTCGATAAGCACTATCTAAAGCAATTATCACACCAGTTTTTCGCAACACTTTTCTTTTTAATTTTAAATACTGTTTAGCTACTTTCTTTTCTAAATAAAAAATTTGATTTCTTTCTATCACAGGAATAAGTGTTATCTTTTCCATATCTGTTTTAGCAATTGGATGTTTATCATTTACAAGTAATTGATAGTTCATAGTTCACCTCATCTTTATTATACGACAAAAGTAAGATACTTCTATCTTACTTTTCTGATTCTTCTAACATATTTGTAATAAATATTCCATACCCACGTTTGGGATCGTCAACAACAACATGGGTTACAGCAGCAACGATTTTATCATTTTGAATAATTGGTGAACCACTCATTCCTGCTACCACTCCTCCACTTTTTTCTAGAAGTTTTGGATCAGTAATTTCAAATAAAATATTTTTATTTTTTTCCGTGTTATTCCCTACTTTTAAAATTTCAATTTCAAAAGATTCTACTTGTTCTCCTTCTAACACGGTAAGCATTTGTGCTTTTCCTGTTTTAATTTCGTCTGGAGTAGCAACCTGATATAATTTTCTATCAGAAATTGTATCGGTATAATTACCAAAGATACCTTCTTCTGTATTTGCAAATACAACTCCATTTTCCTGGTCAGAATAAAATTTCGCATTTTTCTCTCCTGGTGAGCCATTTTCACTACGTACAATATTTGTTACACTAGAATCAAATATTTTTCCATCTTTTATCTCTAAAATTTTCCCAGTTGCCTTTTCAGTAATTTCATGTCCTAGTGCTCCAAAGCGTTTTGTGTTAGGGTCAATAAAACTAAGTGTTCCGATTCCTGTAATACTATCTTTTACATACAATCCTGTTTTATAAACAGAATCTTCTTTTTGAATTTTTAAATCTGTTTCTAATTTTTCAACACCACGTATATAAGTTACTTTTACATGATCACTATCTTCATTCTCATGAATTACATTTACCATATCCGTAATACTTGAAATGGTCTTGTCGTTAATTGCTGTAATCATATCACCGCTTCTCAAACCTGCTTCTTTTGCTGGATATCCATCTTTTACTTTATAAGTCCCAATAATCATAACACCTTTAGAACGTAATTCAATTCCAATGTTATCTCCTCCAGCATAAACATAATCTGAATAAGCAAGTGCACCTGTTGGCATAATAATAAATGATAGAAGAAAAATTAATAAAATTTTTTTAAATTTTTTCAATTTCATAATTCATCTCCTTACATATATTCGGTAGATTACACTATTATTATTGCCAAAGAAAAGAGAGATTATAGTAACAAAAAAATGCCAATTTTATTGACATTTAATCAAGCGTATTTTCTTCTTTTTCAATAGAAAAGTCCTGTTCTGTTCCATCTTCTAAAACGATCTTAGAAACTTGTTCTTCAATTTCTTTTAATTGTTTGTCACATTCTTGTACTAATTTCATTGCTTCTGTATATTTTTTAATTGACTCTTCTAAATCTACTTCTCCACTTTCTAATTCATTAATTGTCTTTTCTAATGTTTTAATCTTATCTTCAAATTTCATATTTTCTTTTTTCATGATTCTAATCCTTTCTTATCTAATACTTTGGTATGAATGATTCCGTTTTGCATTCTAATTTGTAAATTTTCTCCAATTTTTACATCATCAATCGTTTTAACTAAATGATCTTCTTGATAGGATAATGTATATCCTCTTCCTAAAATGGAAAGTGGATTTAACATTTCTAATTTTTCTATCATATGTTTTAAATTTTGTTTTGCAGGATCATATAAACGATTCGGATTTTTTAATACAGATGATTGTTTTAGCATTGTAAAATGATTGTTTGCCCTCTCTAAATTCGTTAAAATAATTGTTCTTAATCTTTCGTAAGTTAAATCTAATTGCTGTTTTTTAGGCTCGTAAATCGCATTCGGATTTTTTAGTACATAACTTGTTTTTAAACTTTCAAAATAAATTTTTTGATAATTGACAATTTTATGCATTGCTTCCTTCATACGAACTTGATACTGTTTTAATTGCTCTTGTAAATCAGCAACATTAGGCACTGCCATTTCTGCAGCTCCAGTTGGTGTCGGAGCTCTTAAATCACTGACAAAATCACTAATCGTATAATCTACTTCGTGTCCTACGGCACTAATCACAGGTATTTTAGATGCGAATATAGCTCTAGCTACACATTCTTCATTAAATGGCCACATATCCTCTAAAGATCCACCACCACGTCCAACAATTAATACATCCAAATCATAGTTTTGAGCCATTTCTATTTTTTTTACGAGATCATCTTTGGCTAGATCTCCTTGTACTAAACTAGGAAATAAAATTGTTTCACAAATCGGATATCTTCTCTTAATAGTTGATAAAATATCGCGAATTGCAGCACCTGTTGGAGCAGTAATAATACCGATGCGTTCTGGATACTTTGGAATTGGTTTTTTGTACTTAGGGTCAAATAATCCCTCTTTAGAAAGTTTTTCCTTCAATTGTTCAAAAGCAACATATAAATTACCAACTCCATCTTCGATCATATCTTCAACATATATTTGATAGTTTCCAGTTGCCTCATAAACACTGACACGTCCCATCACTAAAATTTTCATTCCATCTTTTGGTACAAATGGAAGTTTTCTAGCATTTGAAGCAAACATAATCGCATTGATTTTACTTGTTTCATCTTTGATTGAAAAATAAAAGTGTCCCGTTGAGTGTGCTTTAAAATTAGAAATTTCTCCTTTTAAATAAACTTTTCTGAGATGAGTATCTGAATCAAATTTCATTTTCAAATATCTCGTCAAAGCACCTACTGTTAAATATTTATTGATATCCATAACATCACCATATCCATTATATCAAAATACAAACATACGTTCAACTACTTTTTTATCATTTTGCAAAGTGGTTCTAATGATAAAATTTCTTTTTGTAATGATTGTGCATATTCTATTTCTTTTCTCGTTGCATCGCCAATATATCCATTTACATTTACCACATATATTGCATCACTAATTTCTATCTTTTTAAAATGAAGTTCTTCTAATTTTTGTAATTCTTTTTCAGTATAGTGTTTACGATGATCACCAAAAATACATTGTAAAACAGCATAATTTTTTTCTAATTCTAATTTTTCAGCAATTTGCACCATTTCTTTTTGAAATTTCATGCTACCACAAATTGTTACTACTTTAATAGAATTCATATTTCCATCCTTTCTTCTATAATCTTAACATATTTTATTATAATAAAAAAAGATGCTAGGCATCTAATAGATCATGATAATAAGCATCTAGAGCTCCGTTAATCATTTTTCTCACATCATCATCGCTATAATCTTTAGCAAGTTCTATCGCTTCATTAATCGCTACAACTGGAGGTGTATCTGTGTATTTTAATTCATAAATACCCATTCTCAAGATTGCTTGATCTGTATTTCCTAAGCGATCAATTGTCCAATTTTTTAAATATTTATTCGCAATTTCATCAATATCATTTTGATAAGTTAATACTCCATATACCATTTCTTTTACAAATTCATTTTCGATTTCACATACCTCTTTCATGATGTCTTCTACTTGATAAGCAACATGATTTTTTTGATAAACATTGATTTGATATAGGATTGTCATAATTTTTTTACGTAACTCAGTTCTTGTTAACTGTTCCATTTTATCACCTTTTTCATTTTACCATAATATAGGACAAAAATAAAATAAAATTTGAGCATCTTACCCTGCCTAACATAAAAATAGAAATAAATACTATTATTTCTATTTCTTTTTTTGAAAAGAAAACGATAGTTTATTTTGTTTCATTTCATCTACTTCTATTTCCTGTAATTCGTTTTGATATTGTAATAAAAATTGTTTTGCCTGTACTAGAAAACGGTATTCTGAATCTTTTTTGCAAGAAAAATACAGAGGTATTTGATCTAGATTTTGAGTGAGATACATTTCTCGTTTCTTTGTGTTATATGAAAACTGATATGCTTGTTCCTCAGGAATATATAACATCGTTTTTTCTAACGCATTAGGTTGTATATGTAACTTAATTGTATTTCCTTGGATAACAATTGTTTTTATTTCTTTTTTGACTTGAATAAATTGTTGTTCTTCTTGCTTCCATAAATCCGCTCCTACCCTTTTTACACTTCTATCATTTTCCTCGAAATCACGTAGTTCATGGGCGATATACTCGTTTTTTTGTGCCTCTAAATCGGGTATTTTACTTTGATATAATATCCAGTTATAACCTGGGATTAACCACTGTAATTTGTGAAGTTCTAATTCTTTTTCACAATCTAACATACTGTAATAATCGTTTAAATCACGTTTTATTATCGTTTTTGTTACAATTCCCGAAGAAGTTATAATAAGGGCCACAATTAAAAATAATTCCATTATTTTAACCTCATATTTAAGATTTCTCTTAAATGTTCAATCTTATCGTAATTATCTGGTTTCGAAATATTCATACTTGTTTTAAAATATTGATACATTTTAAACATCAAAATGAACACACTTAAAAGTACAATTAACGTTCCAAATAAGTATAAATCAGTTGCGACAAAATAAATACCAAAACCTAACATAATAAAACATACTAAAATAGAGATCATTAAATTTAATTTATTATGTGTTTCTGATTCTAAGATAGATATTTTTGATTTTAAGTATTCTACTTGATCTTCTTTGGATAGATTCATTTCATCCATTTTGTCGACAATATTGTTATAAATAATTTCATTTTTATTTTTTTCTGTCCCACGGATTAAAATACTGATTGGTTCTATATCCTTTCTCATGTAAATTCCCCCTTAATTGCTATCTAGTATAACAAAAAAAAGGAAAACTTCCAAGTGTTCTCCTTTAATTTTCAATAAATTTTTCTCCTTTTCCCTGATAAATTGCAGCGATAGAGAAAATTTCTAGATATAAAATCATTACCCCAAGTAATATCCACCCCAAAACAGGTACGATTAAACATAACATCCAAGTATATGGGGAAGTATAAATTTCACTACCAGGTACTTCTAACTTTTCACATACTTTGGTAAGCAATTGGAATTGAAAAACAACAAACATAATAATTGCCGGTAAGAAACAACAGAGGACACCGATTAACCAATAATACCATTTCGCATACCATGCATCTTTATCTAAGACATTTTCGATCACAAGTGCATAGATCAGTGCAAGTACAGCACTCCCACCAAATATTAATAGTATAAACCAAAACCACCATTTATCACGTCTTAACATTTCTTTCATATTAAGCTTCATTCCTTTCACTTCGTTCAAGACACACATAGGAATTAAAACCTTGAACTAAATTTATTTTTCTATATAATAACAGTCTTGAAGGAGTGTGTACTACAAAGCACGGGGGGGTGAGTTGCAGACTTCCTGTAACTC
>CALVQD010000076.1 GCA_944355255.1 uncultured Bacilli bacterium | reverse complement strand
GATAAAAATAAATATTTCATAAAATTTATGTCATAAATATTGTTTCCTAATAATGCAAAATTAATATAATTATCAGTAGGTTCTTTTCTCATCAAAATCACCTCTTGTTTCAAATATTATAACACATAATATCATATTTTTATTTATAATCCATAATTGTATTTGGTTTTGACAAAATATTTAACCCCCTAGGAATTTTGACATAAATATCAAAATTACCTAGAGGATTTTTTTTAAAACAAAAAAACAGTCATATATTAGACTGAAAGTATATTTAAAGTTCGAATAGATCGAACAGATTATTCACTGGTGGAGGATATGGGATTCGAACCCGAGACCCCCTCAGTGAAAGGCAGATGCTCTAGCCAACTGAGCTAATCCCCCACGTCTTTTTTGAAGACAAATAGATTATAGCATATCATTTTTTTGATTGTCAACTCTTTTTTCTTATTTTTCAAAGAAAAAAGAAGATTTTCATCTTCTCTTATTGTGTCACTAAATAATTAGCAAGTAACTGTTGTAACCATATAGATAGTTTTTGACTATCTTCTTCTGTAAACTCTCTACTATTTTCTATATTTACTGTAACGTCTGTTCCTTCTTTTAACGTATTTGTATCAGCAAGTTCTAATGACAACAGTGTTTGATTATCATTGCTAATGATTTCACATTGGAACGTTGTATTTGTTTGATCTCCCTCTTTTTGGGCATTTATATGACAAGCCAGTATCATATTTTGATCCATGTTTAATGATAAATCAAAATTTGATTTTGACTCTTTATAAGAACCTTTACCAGTTCCTAAACTTTTTCCATTTTCATCTTTCAATGTAATTTCAAAGTTTTCAATATCTCCTTTTATTTCCATAGTTCCAATTACTTTTTCATTTTCAATTACTTCAAATTCTTTTATTTCTCCATCTGTATAAGCCAATCCGCTTTCTTTTTTTGTATAAGAATCCGTAATTGTCAATGCATATTTCAATGGTTCATGAGAAAATTTTGTTACATAAGTAATAAAGTTTAACTCAGAATCATCAGTTCCATCAATTTCTTGTTTCTGATAGTTTTTAAACTCAGGAGAAATACGATTCATAATCTTATTTGCTTCTTTATCTTTTTTCAAATCATTGATTACTTGGTCTAGTAATTCATTTGCTCTTTCTGCATTTAACACAAGTGCAACTTTCTTTACTTCTTTATCTTTGCCATCTACTTTAATTTTCACATTACTTTCTTCAAAATCATCTTTTGTAACATGTTGATACAAACTGTCTTTCACTACATCGACAATATAATTATAATCATCAATATTCGCTTGTTGAACAGAATCGAAAATATCAAAATTTTCTAATTTTAAATATTCTTCAGCAATTTCTTTGATCAATAGATATTGATTACTATTTTCATTATAATAAGTAATATTTGTTAACTCTTGACCATTTAAAGTAGGGATGAAATTAAAATATAATGTTTTGTCATCTTTATTTTGTTGATATTCATAATTAAATTCCGTATTCTCTAAATTTGTTAACATCTGTGTTAATTCTGGATACAATCCCATCGTTTCATATGCATCCAATACATCAGAATTTATTTTCATTGTCATAGTTCCATTCATTGTAAAATTATCGCCAATATTTGTCTGGAATTGACTAAGCTCTGTATTTAATGAATTCATCTTCTTATTTAATGAGTCAATTGATGAAATTAATATTCTCTTTGGATTTGAAGCAAACGCATAATATCCAATAAAACTAATTACAATTAAAATAATTGCTGCTAAAAGGACAAATATTTTTGGAGAAGTTTTATGTAATTTCTTTTCTTCTTCCTTTTTCTTTTCCTCTACAGTAGGCTTTACAACCTCTTCTGTTTTTGGTTCCTCTACTTTTGATTCTGTATTAACTTCTTCTGTTTTTGACTCTACTGCTTGAAAATCTACTTCTTGTGATGGCTCTAAATGAAGCATCTCTTCTTGGTTTTCCACCTTTTTATTTTCTTCTGTCATACGACACACTCCTTATGTTTTTATTATACTATAAAAAGAAATCTTTGTATAGAAATTTAACTATGTTTTTGATTTCTTTTTATGTCCTTTACTAAACCAAACTGATACCCTTTCTTTTTCATTGTTTTAATAAAATCTTCTAATGCCTCATAATTTCCTTTATTCTTAGGATGTAGTAAGTAAATTGCTCCATTGTGATATCTTTTAAGTAATCGATTTAAAGTTTCTTCTTTTGATACATTTGCTCCAAAATCATAATGATCTGCACTCCAAAAATAAGTAGAATATCCTAAATCACTGACTATTTTTAAACTTCGTTTACTCCATTCTCCTTTTGGTTCTCTATAAATTTTATCCATTTCTTGTCCAGTAATTTGATGGTATACATGTTCTACATCTTTAATCTCTTTGACATATTCATCAAATGTCTCTTTGGTCGCAAGACTAGGCATACTTTTATGATGATGAGTATGATTTCCTATACTATGTCCACTTTTTACCATTTCTCTTATCAAATCAGCATTACTCGCCATATAATTTTGACAGAGAAAGAAGGTTGCCTTCACCTTGTTTTTATTTAAAACGTCTACAATTTCTTTCATATAAGTCTCATTACTACCTTCATCAAAAGTCAGATAAATTATTTTTTTATTTTCTCCCAAATGATAAGCATGGTATTCTTCTAATGATTCCCCATAATTTCCTCCTAAAGGTCTTTTATGATCAAATTTATTATCAGACCACCATCCTTTTGTCTCATTTTCCAATTTATCATATTCTTCTTTATAAGTTTCATGTTCTATAACATAGACTTGTCTTTCTTTCTTGACCGTATTTCCACTAGAATCAGTCACTTGATATTTTACTTGATAAATTCCGGGTTTTTTCTGAATATTGTTTTTGACAATCACATTTTTGGTAATATCTTGATCGATATTATCAGTGGCGGTATATCCCGGTTCTTCAAATTCTTCATCTGAGTATAACGTAATTGCTTGGTACCCTTTTAATTCTAATACCGGAAATTCATTATCTTTCACAATTACCTTTCGTTTTGTAGTAGTCGTATTTCCACTTTTATCTGTCACTTCATATTTAATTACATAGATACCAAATCGTTTTGGATCCACTTCTCCTCTTATAATTACCTGATCACTTAAATCATGATTTTCTACATCGACTGCAGTATATCCTGGTTCTTCATATGTCGTATTCAGTGCAACATATTCAATCTCATTTCCTTTTAATGTAATAGTAGGTGCCTGTGTACTCTTAACAATGACAGTTCTGGTTTTCTTACGAACCATACCAATCCGATTCTTTAATTCATAAACTAATTCATAAGTTCCTATTTGATTTGTATTTACTTTTCCATGTACAATTACTCTTGCTTCTTTTCCCATAATGGTAGCGACAACCCCAGGATCCTGAAATGGTTCTCGATATTCAACAATCATAGTTTCCTCTCCATTTAATTTTAATTTCATACACAAATACGTACTAAGAAAAAATAAACTCATAATAATTGGAACACTCAGTAGTAAAATTAATCCTTTATCTTTCATGAGAACACCTCTATTAAAACATATTCCAAAAATATAAAGACATTCAAAAAGAGGAGTTAGTCTTCCTCCTCTTCACTTGTTTCTCTTAAAATATAAATTGGTCGATGTTTTGTTTCTAAATATGTTTTAGAGAGATATTCTCCAATAATTCCAGTACAAAATAATTGAATCCCACTAAGAAAGAACATAATACATACCATCGATGGCCATCCACTAGTTGGATCAGACCAAATCAATGTTCGAACTATAATAACAATAATCATTAAAAATGAAATCAAGCAGAAAACCAAACCAACAATTGCTGCAATTGCAAGTGGCACAGTAGAAAACCCAACAATTCCTTCTACCGCGTACGCAAATAATTTCCAAAAATTAAATTTCGTATTACCTGCTGAACGTTCTGGATTTTCATAAGTAATCCATTTTGTTTTAAAACCAATAAAACTAAAAAGCCCCTTAGAATAACGATTATATTCTTTCATTTTTATAATTTCTTTCACTACTTTTCTTTTCATTAAACGAAAATCTCTTGCACCATCCACCATCTCTACCTTAGAAATTTTGTTAATAAGATGATAAAACCACTTTGTAAATGTTTTTCTAAAGAATGAATATCCATTACGGCTTGTACTCTTAGTAGCTACTACATCATATCCTTCCTTTGTGATACCTTCATACATTTGTTCCAATAAATATGGGGGATCTTGTAAATCTACATCCATTAATGTGATATATTTTCCTGTCGCAGCTTCTAATCCAGCATAAATAGCAGCTTCTTTTCCAAAATTTCTAGAAAATGATAAATAGTGGACTTCTTTATCTTTCTTGTGTAATTCTTTCATCAATTCCAATGAACGATCTTTAGAACCATCATCGACAAACCAAAGTTCAAAGCAAACACCATTCATTTTCTTTTCTTGTTTTTTAATTTCTTCATAAAATAGTGGAATACTCTCTTCTTCGTTATAACATGGTACAACAATCGAAATCTTATCCATTATCTCACTTCTTTCTTTTTATCTATTACAACGATTCCTATAAAAATCACAAATCCAATGATACTTGTAATCATACCAATCTTTTTTAGTGGTGCTTCATAAATCATTTTAATTTGATGTTCTCCTTTTTCCAGTGGAAAACCTAAAAAAGCATGATTTACTGTTTCATATTCTACTTCTTTTCCATCTACATAAACAGTAAATCCTTTGTCATATGGAATACTTGTTACAAAGTATCCATCTTCTTCCATAGTAATTGTTCCTTCTAATGTATCTCCTTTTGTTTTTTCTTTATTCAAGTGGAATGGAGTCACATCATCTGCAACACTTTCTAATAATGTACTAGGAATTTGATATATATGTATATTTTTAAAATGGTAAGTACCTTTCTTTAATGTAACTTCTAAATAATTTTTGTGTTCACGATGAGAAATCACATAATGGAACGTATTATTATGATTTTGATACTGCCATTCTTCACAAGTTAATTTATTTGCAACCCCTTCAATTATCATACTGAGGTCCCCATTTTCACAACTTGCTTGTTCTGTAATATCCATTTCGAACACAATTAAGTCATCATCTACTTCTTCTGGTAACTGAATTCTAAACGATGCATCTTCTTGTGCAGTTATAACCACTTCATTTTCTTTTTGATTCATAGATACATTCTCCAAATTTGTCAAATCTAATTGCTCTACTAATTTTACTTCATCAATTTCTGGTTCTTCTTTAGAATCTTCTGTAATTGTATATTGAAGAAGTGCTAGAACATTTTCTGGATAATCTAACTTTTGATATGCATCTTCACCCATTGTTTTACTTCTACCATATAATACAGGTAATACATTTTCATTTTCATATAAATAATAAGTTCTATCTGTTTTCTGATCGTATTTTTCAGCAATCTTTTTATAACCAGGCCCTTGTTCTGTCGTTGCCACAATATACTTAACACCTAGGAAATAAGATTCAAAAATATCATCATTTTCTTTTAAAATCATAGGATTTCTAGAAGCATAGGCAATCTTTAAATCATTTCTTAAAAAATCAGTATAACTTTTATTATAAGTAGATGAATAAATCGAAGTACGATAACTATATGGACTATATACTTTATTCACTGTATATAAAACATCATTTCGATCATTCATACGTACAAATTCCTGTTCTTCTTCTAAAACAGGCTCTATTAATTCTTGTTTTACAGAGGATTGTATCTCATGATAATACTCGTCTTTTTTAGGATACTCTTCTTGCAATTGTGTAATAAAACAAGCAATCATAGCAATGATTAGTGTACCAATCCCCAAAATATAGACATTCTTTTTCTTTTTCGATATATACAACAAACCAAGAACTACACCTAGATCAAGATAATAAATCCATATTTGTGAGCCACTTACTATGGCAAGTAATGAGAAAATAACAGTTGTGATAACCATTGGTTTTAATTTTATACTTTCATTTTCTAATTCGTGAAATAAATTAGATAGAAATAACGCTAAAATTGGAAAGAATGGGAACAATATTTTCTCACGCACATAAAGTGTACCGTTTAAAATATAAACAAATATTGGAAAACATAAAATAAGTAAAAAACTAATACTTAAAAAACGATGTTCTTTTTTCTTACTAAATACACTTGCGAAAATAGCAAGTACGCCTGTAGCTGTAACACCTAGTGTATATGGATCATAAACTAAACCATCTAGATTTGCACTAGGAATAAACAGTGATAAAAGAGAAATAGTACTCTCTTCACTACCACGTCCTGATAAAATAACAGAAGCAGTTGGCAATAACAAAATACATGACATCATGATTGCAAGAAAAGTACAAAGTAATAATGGATATCCTTTTTGTAATATTTTCTTAAATGAATATGTATTTTCTCTACGAATTACTTCTGCAATGGTATAAAGAGCACAAACAACAATTCCTGTCACGCTATAGTAGTAACTTAACATAATCATCATGAATATACTAAATATAAATAAACCTTTTTTCTTTGTTTCAAAATATCGATCAATACCGAATAACGATAAAATTAAAAGTGGCATATAATTGATAAACATATAATGACGATGGGCATGGAATATTAGAAAAGATGCTGACATCATAATCAATGTTACTAACAATGATAGGTTATTAGAGTATTTTTTATGTAATAAAAACTCATATAATAAAATACCGGTTACCAATACTAAAATGATATTTAAAATCATAATATAAGTAGACATAGATAGGAATGGAAATAAATAAGATAACATCAGTAATGGATTTAATAACCCATAATATGAAA
>CALVQD010000075.1 GCA_944355255.1 uncultured Bacilli bacterium | reverse complement strand
ATCAGATCCTTTCAATGTTTGTTTTTTTCCAATTACATTGTATCATAGGATTCTGATATGACTCATTTTTATTAATTAAAAATAGTGTCAGTAATTATTCACCAACACTATTTATTATAGAACCTTTTTTTTCTTTGTGCTATAATGTTATAGGATAGAGGTGTGAGATGATAGAATTTCAAAATGTTTCAAAAACATATAAAAAAACAACAGTACTTTCTAACATTAATTTAAAAATAGAAGATGGAAACTTAGTATGTCTTATTGGAGAGAGTGGTTGTGGAAAAACAACTACTTTGAAAATGATTAATCGTTTGATTACACCGACTACTGGAAAGATTTTATTTGATGGTCAAGATATTTCTAAGAAAGATGTAATCAAGTTAAGACGTAGTATTGGATATGTTATTCAACAAACAGGTTTATTTCCTCATATGACAGTTCGTGAAAATATTGAATTAATTTCTAAATTGAAAAAAGAACCAATGGAGAAAATTCATAAGAAAACATTAGAAATGATGAAGATGGTTGGTTTAGATGCAGAAAAATATTTAGATCGATATCCAACAGAATTATCGGGAGGACAACAACAGAGAATAGGTGTTGCTCGTGCGTTTGCTACGGATCCTAATATTATTTTAATGGATGAACCATTTAGTGCCTTAGATCCTATGACAAGGACGTCTTTACAAGATGAGTTAATAAAATTACAAGAACAATTTCATAAAACAATTGTCTTTGTAACACATGATATGGATGAGGCAATTAAAATTGCTGATAAAATTTGTATTATGGATGGAGGACATATTATTCAATATGATACACCAGAACAAATCTTAAAACATCCAAAAAATGATTTTGTAAAGAACTTTGTAGGTCCTAAACGTATTTGGACTAGTCCAGAACTCATAAAAGTAAAAGATATTATGGTTACAAGGCCAGTGACGTGTTCTAAGAATTTATCAATCTTTCAATGTATTAATAGAATGAAAATGATGAAAGTTGATACGTTGATGGTTGTTGAGAAAGATGGAACTTATTTGGGAAGTTTACATGCGTCTAAGTTAAATGAAAATAGTGATGTTCATGCGAAAGTAGAAGTGTACATGGATCAAGATAATATTCGTGCTTATGAAGAGGATTCGATTGTCGACGTATTAAAGCTTGTCGATAAAGAAGGATTATCAACACTTCCAGTTGTAAATGATAAGGGAAAATTAACGGGATTTGTAACTCGTAGTAGTTTGATTACTTCTCTTAGTCAACAATTTTTAACAGGGGGTGAGAAGTAATGAATTTTATCTCTTATATAGGAAATAACTATGAACAAATTATTTCTTTATTAATAGAACATATTGAACTTACGGTAATTGCTGTGGGACTTGCAATTTTAATTGGAATTCCAATTGGAATTTTAATTAGTTATGTAAAAAAGTTAAATAAACCAATTTTAGGTATTGCCAGTGTGATTCAAGCTATTCCTAGTATGGCATTACTCGGGTTTGCAATTCCATTTTTAGGAATTGGAACTTTGCCAGCAATTGTCATGGTTGTTTTATATTCGCTGTTACCAATTATTAAAAATACATATACCGGAGTGAATAGTATTGATGAAAATATGATTGAAGCAGCAGAGGGAATTGGTCTTACTAAGTGGCAAATTCTTTATAAAGTGCAAATTCCATTAGCGCTTCCAGTTATCATGGCCGGAATTCGTATTTCATCTGTAACTGCAGTTGGTCTTATGACAATGGCTGCCTTTATTGGTGGAGGAGGACTTGGATTTCTAGTATTTTCTGGAATTCGTACAGTAAATAATGCTCAAATCTTAGCGGGAGCCATTCCTGCTTGTTTACTCGCTCTTTTTGTAGATTATATTTTTGGTATTATTGAAAAACTCGTTACACCAGTTAGTTTACAAAAAGAACAAGGATATTCTAAAAAAGTACTTAAAAAGAAACGATTCCATCAAAAAATTATTTTAAGTATAACGGCTATTGTATTACTTCTGATCTTTATTATAACAAATATGATGAATCAAACGAATCGTGAATCTATTACTGTAGGAAGTAAAGATTTTACCGAACAGAATATTTTATGTCATATGGTATCTGATGTAATAGAAGATAATACTGATATTGTAGTGAATCGTAGTTGTAATTTAGGTGGTACTCAGATTTGTTTTGGAGCATTACAAAAGGGCAATATTGATTTATATATTGATTATACTGGTACTGTATATGGAGATACATTAAAATATACTCCAATTAATGATATAGACAAAGTATATCAAACTGTAAAGAAAGATATGAAAAATAAGTATCATATTGCAGTATTAGATCAGATGGGATTCAATAATACTTATGCATTAGCTGTTCGCAGTGATACGAAAGATCAATATCAACTTCGTACAATGAGTGATTTAGCTCGTGTTTCTAATCAATTAGTTATTTCACCAAGTTTAGAGTTTATTAATCGTCAAGATGGATTAGCAGGTGCTGCGAATGTTTATCATTATCAATTTAAAGATATTATAGGAATTGATGGTAGTCCCCGTTATACCGCACTTATCAATCATGAAAGTGATGTCATCGATGCTTTTTCTACAGATGGATTACTGAAGAAATTTCAATTAACAGTATTAGAAGATGATCAACATTTCTTTCCACCATATTATGCGATTCCAATGGTAAGAGAAGATACATTAGAAAAATATCCAGAAATTAAAGAGATATTAAATAAGTTAGGAACACAATTAAATAATGATATTATGAGAGAATTAAATTATCAAGTAGATGAACTTGGTAAAAATCCAGAGGAAGTTGCCAAAGAATTTTTAAAGACATTGCCAGCTGATTATTTTTAGTTAAAATAAAAAATCTTTAGAAAAATCTAAAGATTTTTTTTATGCGTTTGTTCTTTCAACAAATCACGAATTTCTTCTAATAAAATAATTTGTTCTTCTTTTTTCTTTTCTTCTTCCTTTTCTTGTTTATGAGTAAATTTAGAAACGATTTTAATAAAGATAAAAATACAAGAAGCGACAATTAGAAAGTCAATGACATTTTGTAAGAACATACCATATTGAATTGTAGCATCGCCAATTTTAATATGCAATGCTGAAAAATCTAATCCACCAATTAAAATACCAATGATAGGCATTAAAATATCATTGACCATAGAAGTAACAATCTTTCCAAAAGCAGAACCAATAATGACACCTACTGC
>CALVQD010000074.1 GCA_944355255.1 uncultured Bacilli bacterium | reverse complement strand
AAAAAGCACTTATATTTTTTCTATTTTCTGTAATACTAAAAAATAGGAAAAAGAATAAGGAGCATGGCAATGAAAAAATGGAAAAAAGTTGGAAAAATATTAGGAATCATTCTCATTGGTATGATTCTTGTTTATATTGGCATTTATGTAGTGGCAAGATTAATGCCAAAATTACCAATTAATAGTGCGAATAGTTTTTATTTATATGATAAAAATGATGAATTGTTTACTGCTGGAAATCAAAAAGAATGGGTATCCTTAGATGAAATATCACCCTATGTTATAGATGCAACACTATCGATTGAAGATAAGCATTTTTATCAGCATCAAGGTTTTGATTTTTTACGAATTATAAAAGCACTATACATTAACTTTACAAGTGGACAGACAAAACAAGGTGCTTCTACGATTACACAACAATACGCAAAAAATTTATTTTTAGATTTTGATAAAACATGGAGTCGTAAAATTGATGAAGCATGGCTAACTATCAGGTTAGAAGCACATTATAGTAAAGATAAAATACTAGAAGGATATTTAAATACAATTAACTATGGTGGTGTATTTGGAATTGAAAATGCTAGTCAATATAAAAAAAAAAAAAAAGCAAAAGATTTAACATTGGCAGAAGCTTCAATTCTAGCAGGAATTCCAAAAGATCCATCGCATTACTCGCCAATTTCAAACGAACTAGCCGCCAAAGAAAGACAAAAAATGATCCTTACGCTCATGGTTAAAAATGGATATATTACTGAAGAGGAAAAGAATAAAGCATTTCAAACAGAACTTACTTATGTCGGTGGTGAAAATGATCATAACTTATCTACTTTAATGTATTATCAAGATGCTGTAATTCAAGAATTAAAATCAATCAAAACAATTCCATCTTCTTTTTTAAAAACTGGAGGGTTAAAAATATATACGAACTTGGATCCTACTGTCCAAAAAAATATGGAAGAAAGTATGAATGAAGATTTAAAAGAAAATCCCGATTTAGAAGTAGCCAGTGTAGTCATGGAGCCCAAAACTGGAAAAGTACTTGCTCTTACTGGTGGAAGAGATTATAAAGTAAGTCAATATAATCGGGCCACGACTGCAAAAAGACAAGTTGGTTCTAGTATTAAACCATTTCTCTACTATGAAGCATTAGAAAATGGATTTACACCTTCTACTACTTTTAAAAGTGAAAAAACAACGTTTACTTTTCAAAATCAGACAACATATAGCCCTGAAAATTACAATAGTAAATATCCGAATAAACAAATTAGTATGGCTGCAGCACTTGCCTATTCTGATAATATATATGCGGTTAAAACACATTTGTTCTTAGGAGAAGATAGTTTAGTAAATATTGCGAAAAGAGTTGGAATTCAAGAAGAATTGAAACCAATTCCATCTCTTGCTTTAGGTACGATTGAAATTAACTTACTTGATATGATGGAAGGATATAATACACTTGCCAGTGGTGGAGATAGATTAAAACCATACTTGATACGCAAAGTAACTGATAAAGATGGCAATGTATTATACTCCTATAAACCAGAAGCCGAAAATGTATTAAATCGTAGTATTGTATTTGTTTTAAATGAGATGTTAACAAATTCCTATGCCAGTGAATTTATTGATTATAACTATCCTACATGTATTAATTTAGCTCCTAAAATTACAAAAAAATATGCGATTAAAACAGGAACAACCAATACCGATCATTTAATCTTTGGTTATAATCAAGAATTATTAATGGGAATATGGGCTGGTTATGATGATAATAGAGAAAGTGATGTCAAAGATGGGAATTTAATAAAAAATATGTGGGTAGATACTATGGAATCTTCTTTAAAAGATGTGGAAGGAGATGGATGGTATGAAATACCTAGTAATGTAGTAGGAGTACTTGTAGATCCTATTAGTGGTGAACCAGCTAATGAGAGTACCAAAAAGAAAAAAATGCTTTACTATATAAAGGGATCTGAGCCATTTGAAGATACAGAAGAACTAGATGATCTCATACCTACCATAAAAACTGAATAAATATGTGATATAATATAGTTGGTGAGATACTATGAATGATAGTTTAAAACAATATTTACAAGAATATGCAGAAGAGCAAAGTAAATATATTCAATTAGTAAATGAAATGATTAAGACAAATCAACCACAATTATTGAATCAATATCCAGAAATTACAAACCATGTTCCAAAATATCTTTTTCATGGAAGTACAAAAGCTTTTCTAGATATTAAACCAAATGAAAGTACACAAAAAGGAAATTATGTTTATGCGACAGATAATCCTCTTCGTGCCATTCGTTTTGCTCTCTTTCGTGATTCTTCAAAAATATCTTGTCACATTTATGATGGTTTTGATCAAGAACAAAATTATCAATTTCATATCAATATTAATGAGAAACAAAAAGGTTCTTTCCAAGAAGTTTTAAATCAAAAGTATGTATATCTATATGTTGTTGATGGCAAACAATTTATGAGACCACATGGAGAAATCTATCACCATAGTGAATTCATATCAAAAGAAGAGGGAAAAAGTATTGCTCCATCCAATATTGTAGCAATCGATGTAAAAAAATATTTTGAAGGTTTAAAACAGCAAGGAAAAATATCTTATAGTCCCTATACACCAGAAAAAGATTATAAAACAATTTTAGAACTTTTTTCAGGTACTTATTTGTTCAACTTAGGAACAGAAAAAGTACTAAAGAATATTCCAGAGTTCCAAGCACAATTACAACAATATTTACTAGATAAATTCCCTGACAAAGTCACTTTTGCAAACAATGTTAAACAAGAAATAGACGAGATATACAATTGGGCAATGGCACAAGATGGACTCACTCAAAGGCAAAAAGAAGATTTAGCAATTACTAATGCCAGAAAATTTACAAATTCCTTTTTCTACCACAAAAATGGAGAGAGAGTTTATGATTCTGAAATGATCAAACAATATGAAAATATAAAAAAAGAAAGTCGTTAAGACTTTTTTATATTGCAATCAATACAATTTCAGTTGGATAGACACCTCCTCCATAATTTCTAAGATAGAATTGATAACTAGAGTCTATTTGTTCTATCATATTTGGTATTTCAAAAATATCTCTGACATTGTGATAAACAGAGATTAATAATTTCGGGTGATCATTTTTAATATGCTCTGTTGCTCCTCTTAGTGCTTTTTGTTCTCCCCCTTCAATATCCATTTTAAGTAATGTAATCTTCTCTTTTACTTCTTCATCTAACGTTGTTTCTAACACTTCCATTTCTCCATAATCTACTGTTGTATTTGCTGAATTATCTACTTCACTTTTTCTTACATAAGTAATTCCGCTCTTATCGGAAATAGAACGCTTCTTAGCGATTACATTGGGATAACGGCTCGTATTCTCTCTTAGTTTTATCAGACTTTCTTCCGTGATATCAAACGCATAAATCTTCTTATAACTATTTTCTCCATAAGTATAAATATAATCTAAAAT
>CALVQD010000073.1 GCA_944355255.1 uncultured Bacilli bacterium | reverse complement strand
TAATCCAGCAAATAATTAAACTATTTTCAAAGAACTTATTTTTTATTTTCTCCAAATTTTTAAAATTTGGTGAACTAAAATTCTTTTTGTCATGCAATAATTTCTATTTTTATTTTTCAAACTATCACCTAAAAAAATTTATGAACGAAAAATTTAATTATGAATTTGTTGCCTATTTTCAAGAGAAATTTCTAATGTAGAAGCATCTATATATCCCATATCAGCCCCTAATGGAATTCCATATGCAATTTTACTTACTTTCACATTTTTATCTTCTAATTTTTTTGCAATATACATTGCTGTCGTTTCACCTTCTACACATGCTTTTACAGCAATAATAACTTCAGTAATATTTTCTTCTTCAACACGTTTCAATAAAGATGAAATATTAATATTTTCAGGGCGAATTCCCTCTAATGGAGATATTAATCCATCCAAAACATGATATGTTCCTAAATAAGTTCCCGCTTTTTCAAACGAAAACACATTTTTAGGTTCTTCTACAACACAAATAGTTGAATGATCTCTCGTTGTATCTTTACATATATCACAAATTTCCTCTTCTGATAAATTATGACATATCTTACATCGAACAATTTTCTTTTTCAAATCTTTTAATTGTTCCGAAAAATTTTCTAACACTTCATCATCCATATCTAATAGTGATAACACATATCTCTCAGCTGTTTTTTCTCCAACACCAGGAATTTTTTTAAAACAATCAATTAAATTTTGAATAATTTTTGGATAATTCATAAATTAAAACAATCCTGGCATTCCCTGTGTATATTTCCCCATTTTATCTTCTATTTCACGATCTACTTGCTTCATCGCATCATTTACAGCTATCATAACCATATCTTCTAACATTTCAATATCATCTTCATCAAAATGAGTGCCATCAATTTGAATTTTTTTTACTTCTTTTTTTCCATTAACAGTTACTGATACTGCAGAAGACTTTCCAATAAATTCCATACTATCTATTTTACTTTTAGTTTCTGTCATTTCTTTTTGTAATTTTTGTGCTTGTTTCATCATTGCTTGTATATTCATATTATCCCTCTTTCTTAATTATATTCTACAATATTACCAAACATTTGTTCCATTTCTGAATTTTGTTGTTTTTCTTTTGCTTCAGAATTATGGAATATTTCACTATAATCTACTGTTTCTTTTTTATATTCAAATGTTCTTGTTTTATGATTAAAATCGTTCTTTATCGGTTCCCACTCTTGTGCTGATAATGATATTACTTTATATGATTTGTGATAAACATCAAATAAAACATGTTCTAATTGTTTTAAATTTTGATTAAAAAGATCACTAATTTTTGATTCTTCAAATACAACAATTAAATATTCATCACTAGCTGCTTTTAACATTCCATCCATCAATAATGAAACCACATGACTATATTCTGGATCTAATAAATATTTTCGTAATTCATCATGTAACGTATTTCTAAATTGAAGTAATGCTTTCTTATCAAAATGTGCCAGAGTATTATTTACACGAATATTTTTGCATTCGTCAATTTTTTCTTTTTGAATATTTGTGTATTTTTTTACGCTTATTTTTTCTGATGTAATTTCTTGTTCATTTTTTCTATTTTCATCTGAAACATCATGATCTATTTTTTTATCACTTAATGGTTCGTTTTTTTTCATCTTATTTCCCGGGAAATTAATTTCTTGTTTTTCAAGATCTTTTTCAGAATTATTTTTTTGCTTTGCATCTGACATATCATTGACAGTATTTTGAATTACACATAATTCTAATATTAATTTAGGATAATTAGAATTTTTCATTTTCTGTATACAATCATTAAATTGATATATCATATTTGTAATATCAGAAATAGACATTCTATTGGCAATTTCTTTATAAATCGTAAGATCATTTTTTACAATTTCTGGAGCAGTTTTTGATAACAAAACATTTCTAAGAAACTCAATCATTTCTTCTGTTAATTTGATCAAATTTTTTCCTTCATCATTACAATGATGTATAAATTCTAAACAATCCTTTAATTTTTGTTCAAAAATATTCTCAAAAAATTCTTTCAAGTCTTTTTGTGACAGTGTCCCATTTACTTCATGAACTTCTTTTTCTGTAATTTTTCCGTTTGTATATGCAATTACTTGATCTAGCATACTTAAAGAATCACGAAGCCCACCATCCGATAATCTAGCAATTGTTTCTAATGCTGCTTCTTCTATTTCTATATTTTCTTTTTTTACAATTTTTGATAACAGTTTTACAATTTCTGATACACTAATTCTTTTAAAATCAAATCTTTGACATCTTGATAAGATTGTTAATGGAATTTTATGAGGATCTGTAGTTGCTAAAATAAATATAATATGTTCAGGGGGTTCTTCCAATGTTTTCAAAAGTGCATTAAATGCTCCCACAGTCAACATATGTACTTCATCAATAATGTAAACTTTATATTTACCAGTTGATGGAACTAAGTTTACTTTACTTTTCAACTCACGAATCTCATCCACTCCATTATTTGATGCAGCATCAATTTCAATCACATCTGTTGATTGTTTTTGATTCATTTCTTGACAACTATCGCACTCATTACAAGGAGTACAATGATCCAAACGTTGACAATTTACTGTTTTCGCAAGTATTTTTGCAACACTTGTTTTACCTACACCCCTTGGGCCAGTGAAAAGATATGCATGATTTAATCGATTATTTTCTATTTCATTTTTTAAGGTTTTAATAATGGTAGTCTGTCCAACTACTTCATCAAATGTTTGGGGCCTATATTTTCTGTATAAAGTTTGATACAAAATCTACCACCTCATTTCTAATATCATTGTATATTATAGCATTTTTTATAATGAAAAGGAATTGATTTTTCATTTCAATTCCTCTTGTCCTTAAAAAAGTCTTTTAACAACTTTTGAGATGATTCTTTACAAACATTTTTCACGATGATTGGATGATGATTATTATTTTTATTATCTAATACATTAGAAATACTTCCAACATATCCAAACTTCTCACTTTCTGTAGCATATACCAACTTTCCTATTCTACATTGAATTAATGCACCTGCACACATAAGACAAGGCTCTAGTGTCACATAAATAGTACAATTTTCTAAATGCCACGTATTCATTTTTTGACAAGCTTGTGATATAGCTAATATTTCTGCATGTTCAACTGCATTTTTATTCTTTTCTTTACAATTGTGAGCTCTAGCAATTATTTGATCATTGCAAACAACGATGGCACCCACTGGCACGTCTCCAGCTTGAAATGATTTTTGAGCTTCTTCTAATGCTATCTTCATATATTTTTCATCCATACAATCAACTCCAATAAAAAAGCACACACGTTTAGGGTTCTTTAAGGCTGCTATCTTCCGATCCTGACCTGTTTCAGAAATAAACGTTGTGCATAATCATAATACATGATTCTATTTAAAAATGCAACTTTTATTTTGTTTCACGTGGAACATTGTTTATTTAGTTTCACGTGGAACATTGTTTATTTAGTTTCACGTGGAACATTGTTTATTTAGTTTCACGTGGAACATTGTTTATTTAGTTTCACG
>CALVQD010000072.1 GCA_944355255.1 uncultured Bacilli bacterium | reverse complement strand
AATAAATTAGAAAGGAGTATATTATGAATTTTTACAATCCGTATTCTTTATATCCATATGTATCAACACCTGTAAGACAAGGATTATTCTCTAATTTAGCAAATGGTTTTCGTGGAATTAACTGGGGTAATATTTTAAATAATACACAACGTACTTTAAATATTATTAATCAGGCAATTCCAGCAGTGAGACAAATTTCTCCTATGGTAAGAAATGCCCGTACGATGTTTCGTGTTATGAATGAGTTTAATCGTACAGATACTCCTCGTTCTTTTTCTAATAACACATCCGGTCAGGAAATAGAAAATACAGACATAGTAGAAGAGCAAGTTGCACAAGTAAATGAAGGACCTACTTTCTTTTTATAAAAAAGCCATCAAATGGCTTTTTTGATGGCTTCTTGTAATAGTTGAATTTTATGTTCTGTTTCTTTTCTTTTCATTTCATGTTTCTTTGGAATTTGCTGTAATAGTTTTTGTTCTTCTTTCATTCTTCTCTCTAAGTAAGAGATATTTTGTTTTAAAATAGGTCCTATTTCATAATCGATTTCTTGATATGTTACTTCTTTTTTTTCAAAAGAAATAATGATATATAATATATTTTTTTCATCGATAACGGTTTCTTCAAAAATCGCATAGCCTTGCGATACCATCCATTTTCTTAAACTAGGAACATCTGTATGAGCACTAATAATACAATGTTTTACATCATGACGATCTTTTAAAATATCGATAATGGTATGCGTTCCCATTCCAGATAATACAACTGTATCATTTTCTGTAACAGGAATGCCATCTAACCCATTGGTACATATTGTTTTTACAAGTGTCTGAACTTGATATTTTTCAATATTATTTTGGGCTTGTTTTAAAGCATTTTCACTAATATCAGAAGCAATACATGAAATCTGTTTTTCTTTTGCTAGATAAACATCCAAAAGGCCATGATCACATCCGACATCAATGACAGATGATGTAGAAACTAAATCAGCAATTGCTTGTAAACGTTTTGATAATTTCATTAGTCACCCATATAGTCTTTTAATTTACGACTACGAGATGGATGACGTAATTTACGTAATGCTTTTGCTTCAATTTGACGGATACGTTCACGTGTTACTCCAAACATTTGACCTACTTCTTCTAATGTTCTACTTTTTCCATCTTCTAATCCAAAACGTAAACGAATCACTCTTTCTTCACGTTCTGTTAAAGTAAGTAATACTTCTGAGATTTCATCTTTTAACATCTCATTTGTTGCATAGTCTTCTGGACTCATGTTTCTCTCATCAGGTACGAAGTCACCTAGATGAGAATCATCTTCTTCTCCAATTGGAGTTTCAAGACTAACAGGTTCTTGACTAATTTTATAAATATCACGTATTTTTTCTACGGATAAATTCATTTTTTTAGCAAGTTCTTCTTCCGTTGGTTCACGGTTTAATTCCAATGTTAATTGACGTTGAATACGCGCTAATTTATTGATTGTTTCTACCATATGAACTGGAACACGAATCGTTCTTGCTTGATCAGCAATGGCACGAGTGATTGCCTGACGAATCCACCAAGTTGCATAAGTTGAAAACTTATACCCTTTCGTTACATCAAACTTATCTACTGCTTTCATTAATCCAATATTTCCTTCTTGAATTAAATCTAAGAATAACATACCACGTCCCACATAACGTTTCGCAATACTAACTACAAGACGTAAATTGGCTTCTGCTAATGTATTTTTTGCTTTTTCATCACCAGCATTAATACGATCTGCAAGTTCTAACTCTTCTTCCATTGTTAAAAGTTTAATCTGTCCTATCTCTTTTAAATACATACGAACAGGATCGTTAATGGTAAGATCTTTTGTCAATGCTTCATCATCCAAAATTAATTTCTCTGGTTCTTTTTCTTTCGCATCGCCAGATTCTCCAGCTTCATCTTCAGAGACAACTGCAATTTTATTTTCACTAAATGTCGTATATAAATCATCTAATGAATCAGCATCTAACTCTAATCCTTTTAATGCAGCAACAATTGCCTCATATGTAATATAGCCTTTTTTCTTACCTTCTTCGACTAATTCTTTTTTTCTAACATCAAATGTTTTAATTTCATTTATCATATTTTCTATCCCCTAACCTTAATTCAACAATGCGAGTTGCTAGTTTTGTTTTTTCTTCTAAACTAGCACCCTCCATCTCTTTTTGTAATCTTTTAATTTCTTCTTTTATTGTATACTCTCTGATAACTTTTGCATAATCGTTTAGCTCATCGCTACTTGCTTCTTCTTTATAAGGAAGCGCCACAATTTCAGATAATGCTTCTTGAATTGTCTCGTTGTCACTAACATAAGTCATAAAATCAGCAAGTTCTATTTTACCAAATTCTCGGTAAAAACAGCGAATCTCACGGGCTAAATTACGATATGCTTTAGTCGGCATAAAAGTAACTTTTTCTTCGTAAATCTGAATTGCACGAATATCTCTTAACATATAATAAAGCAACGCTTTTTCTGCTTTCTCATATTTTGTTTCACGCTTTTTTTCTTTGACAACCTTTGGTGGAACAATTACTTTCTTTTCTTCTTGTGTTTGTAGCTTGTCCAATTGTTCTTTTAAAAAGGCAATTTCTAATCCACTTTCATCATGTACTTTTTTTAAAGTGACTTCTCTCATAATTTCATCCGGAATTTTAGATAGTTCCATAATAACTTCTTTGACATAATGGGTTAAATCAGAACTATCACTTAAATCTTTATTTTTTTTGTAATATGCCAATTTAAAATCCATTGTACTCATCGGATTATCTAATTTCTTCTGAAAAGCATCAGCACCATATTTACGAATGTATTCATCTGGATCTAAGTTATTTTCTAAACGTACGACTTTTGGTGTAACACCGAGTTTTAATAATTCTTCAATACAACTTGCTGTTCCTTTGGCTCCTGCTTCATCGCCATCAAAACAAATAATAATTTCATTTGATAAACGCTTTAAATGACTGGCCTGTTCTTTGGTAACTGCTGTTCCCATAGTTGCGACAACATGTTTAATTCCAATTGTATAAGCACGGATGACATCCATGAAACCTTCCATTAATATAATTTGTTTTTTCTTACGTGCTTCTTCTTTGGCACGGTGGTAATTATATAATAGTTCTCCTTTTTTAAAGATTTCTGATTCTTTACTATTGATATATTTAAATTGTTTTTCATCGTTGTATAAACGTCCTGAAAAGCCAACAACACGACCTTCTAAATCCCATAGTGGAAACATAACACGATCAATATAAATATCGGAAAGACCATAACTATTTTCTACTACCAAACCACTTCGAAGCAATACATTTTTCTCATAGTTTTTCTTTAGTAATAAGTCTGTTAAAGTATGACCATCTTTTAGTGAATATCCAATACCAAATTCTTTGATACAATCATCATCGATCTGCCTTCTTCTTAAATATTCAAGAGCACCTTGTCCTAATTTCGTATGTAAATTATTTTGATATAATTTACTTGCGAAAGAATAACAATCATATAACGTTTGATATTTAGAAGTAGTTTGATGTGTTGGCAGATGTAAATTCATCTCTACTCCGGCAATGGTTGCGACTTTACTAACAGCTTCTCTGAAAGAGACGTGTTCATAATCCATAATAAACTTAAATACATTTCCCGAAGCACCACAAGCAAAGCATGTATAAATCTGTTTTTCCCGAGAGACACTCATCGATGGGTGATTATCATCGTGAAATGGACAAACACCGAAGAAATTTCTTCCCTTTTGTGTTAATGGGATATAACTAGAGATTACATCGACAATATCAACTTGTTCCCGTAAGTTTTGTAATTCTTCTTGACCAATCACTAGAACACCCCCTCATTATTTAATATACTGCAAAACTTTTGAAATCCCTTTTTTTTCTTACAAATTTTTTCAATTTTTTTAAAAAAGTAGTATTATTGTACCATTTTTTCAAAAAAATTCAATTAATTTTATCGTACAACTGGAAAAATACTCTGAATATAAACAACCAAAACAGAACTGTATTTCATCATAAAATTTCATCTGATTTAAAAAAAGACTGTGATTACTCACAGTCTATCTATATAAACGCTAAATGCCATTAGCGCGCTAAGGGAAAGCAATATCATTCTACTTATCACTTATTTGAAAATGGATCACAAGATAACAATATCTGATTTTATTTTATTCAAAAAATAAATCAATGTTCCTGCACGTTCTTTAAAATAACCTACTTTTAATATATACATTTTAGCAAAAAATATACATTCATGTGAAAAATTACTACATGAATTTATACTCTTTCGTAAGTATTCTTTTATCACTGCAATATTCCATAATAAACTGGTTGTTTCTCTTACAAATGATAATGCCAATCGTTTTATCTTGTTGAATTGTTTTTAAATGATGATCGATATAGTTCATATATACTTGAATTTGACCAATATGTTCATTTTTTAGTTCTGTTACTTTTAATTCAATTACCACATAACAATGAAATTGAATGTTATATAAAAGTAAATCAATATAGTTATAATGATTTCCTAACTTAATTTTATATTCATTGCAAACAAAGCAAAAAGAATCACCTAATTCATTTAAAAAATACACAATATCTTCCATGATTAATTTTTGCAATAATTTTTCAGAAATTATCTCACAATTATAATTATTTTTAATAATAATTGGATTTTTAATTAAATCTTTTACTGTAATTCTTGCTTTCGCAATTAACTTATTTTTAGTTTCTTCAGGTAACCTTTCAAATTCATTTGATTTCATTCTTTGTCGCAACTCATTTCGACTCAAATTCGAATTGATGGCAACATTCAAATAATATAATCTTTTATGTTTATCTTTTATTGGTAATAATTCAATATAATGACTCCATGTTAATTGTGTCGCTGTTGGCGACACTTTCTCCTCACGAAACATGATATAAAATTGTTTCATTCTATATAATGTTCTTCTATTATATTTTTTACCTACTTCAATCATTAACTTTTCAGAATACTTTCCAATAATATCTTCCCCATAAATACTTCCTGCTTCGTATAAAAGCTTTCCAATTTCAAAATACGTAATAACTTTATGCCTTTCTTTTGAATAGTTTTTAATTTGACCATATACTTCATCGTCGATTATTTTTGTCTTTATTTCCTGATAATAATCCATACCTCCTCCTTCTAATTGATACAAGTTTTAATTTCGTAACGATTATGATATTGTTTTATAATGATACTGCCTTGTTTATCTGTTCTATAAACATGTGACTCTTTTAAACGATTTAAAACCTGATGATCTGGATGACCATAACGATTATTTTTTCCAACAGATATCAATGCATATTGCGGTGTGATAGCATTCATAAATTCTTTTGAAGTACTTGTTTTACTACCATGGTGCCCTACTTTTAAAATATCAATGTCGTGAAGTGAATACTGTTCTACTAACTCTGTTTCGACCTTTGTTCCACCATCTCCCATTAGTAGCGTTCTTAATTTTCCAAACTCGAAATAAATGACATTGGAATTATCATTTTCATTATCATATACCGTATGATTTAAAAAATGTAATTTCAAATTCCCAGCGTTGATTGTCTTTATATTTTTACTATATTTTATATTTCTTTTATTAAGTGCTTTGATCAATTCTAATTCTAAATCGTTATATTCATCATGATTCAAGATGACATGATTTACTGGAAAGTTTTCTACGAACGGAATACTTTCTCCCATATGATCATAATCTCCATGTGGTGACTATCGGTTACGCACACGAATAAAAAGTCTTTATTTGCAAAGAAAAAATATTGCAAAATGCAATCAGTTTATTGTTTTATTAGATTATCAATCGAATGATGGATTTTATTTGAATCTTTTACCATCTCATTTACTATATTTGGATAAATCTTATAGTTGTTAATATCTTTAACATCAACCCATTTAAAATTAATCCAATCTCCTTCAAGTCCTTTAAATTCTTCTTTATCTATTTTATTTTTATAAATACCTTTATATATTAAATTTATTTGATGATTATTATACCCTTTATCATTTACTAATTCTTCGCTAATGCCTAAAAATTTATACTCAAGATTTTCCCAACCTAACTCTTCTTTGATTTCTCTTTTTATTGCATCAATACTTTCCTCTAATTCATTAATTTTTCCACCAGGTAACATATAAAAACTTCTACCAGCAACATTAAATAATAATACTTTTGATTCATCCTCATTAAATATTAAAGTAGAAACCCTTAAAAGAAATTGATAATTACCATTTGTATATCTTATATCCATATTTACACCTCTATATAAATTATTACATTAATATGATATAATTTAATCATGATGTTGTTTGCTTTCGATTTTTCTCCCTTTTTCTACCTCTTTCAAACTTTTATTTGGTGTCGGTAGATTTTCTGGCATCGTTCCACCAAGTTTCTTAATTGTATTTCTAATTTCTTTTCCAACTTCATAATGAGTTTCATTTGCTTCATTTTCTAAACTAATATTTTCATTTCTTAATTTTTGTTCAGTTTGAGATATTCTAAATAAATTTGCTACTAATTCATCGCTTCCCATATTATCTAAAATATCTTCCCTATATCTAAGTTTTTTCCTTTTAGCAATATCATTCGCTGTTTCTCCATTATATAAACCTTTATATCCTGAGTTATGGAACTTATCAAAATTTTTAACACCTGCATTTTTTGCAGCAATATTTAAAGAATAATTCCCTTTTCTAGTTAAATCTCTTTGATAAAATCTTTTCTCATCTTCAGTTAGTTCACTGTATTCTTTTTCACTTAATTCTTGTTTTCTAGTTTGAATAGCAAAATAAGCTTTAGCAAGCGCAATTATTTTCTTTCTTGGATCACAATTAAGCACAATCAAATAACAAGCATATCTTGATAGCTTATAATCCCGTATTTTTCTAGTAGTGTTTGAACCTATTTTAACCATTTTATCGGCGCTGATAAAATGGTCTGAAATTTTATAATTACTATTTTTGCAATTCTCCATTGCTTTTTTTATTACGTTTGTAAATCTTTGCCATAATGTATATTCCAATAATGGCATTAACTCACGAGCTAGCCAATACTCAAAACCATTTTCATCAATGTGTTTAATATCTTCAAATAAGGTTTCAGTATACTCTTTTAATTCATTCATTTTTATTCTCCTTCCTATGGTGAACAAATTTCAATTCCCAATTTGTTATTTTTAAGTTTAAACATGATACTACCATCTTGATCTGTTCTATATATTTTTGAATTTTCTAAATTATTTAAGACTTCTTTATTCGGGTGTCCATACCTATTATTTTTTCCAACACTTATAATTGAATATTTAGGAACAATGTTATCAACAAATTCTTTACTAGAACTTGTCTTACTTCCATGATGTCCTACTTTCAAAACATCAATGTTTCTCAAATTATATTTTTCTATTAAATCTTCTTCTACTTCTACTCCAGCATCTCCCATAAATAGAAACTTATAATTATTAAGTTCAGTATAAATTACATTTGAATTATCATTTTCATTGTCATATAATTTATTGTTTAAAAAATATAATTTGTTATTATCAACATTTAACTCTTTGATACATGAATAATATGGTATTTTCTTTTTATCTAATACTTTGATTAACTCTTTTTCTAAATCATTAAATTCACCACAATTAAAGATTACTTTTTCTACTTTAAAATTATTAACCAGATTAATAGCCTCTCCCATGTGGTCGTAGTCGCCATGTGGTGATTATCAAAAAGTAAGTCGAATTAAAACATTTTTTTACAAAGAAAAAAGTGCTTTCGCACTAATTTATATAATTTTTTAATATATATGCATAACCTCTTGGTATTTTATCATTTTTAATCAATTCTATTATTTCTTCTTTACTATACCATTTTACTTGTATTACTTCATCAGGTTGTAATACTAATGAATCAGTATCAATTGTTGTTTCTGAATGAAACACATTAAATATATAACTATTATAAGGAAACTTTATAGTATCAATTTTTTTGTAATTCAAATCACTTATACCTAACTCTTCATTTAACTCTCTTTTTAATGCTTCTTCTGGAGTTTCACCACTAAGTACATGCCCGCCAGGAATTGCCCATTTGTAATTATTTCTTTCAGTTGCTTGTTCAAGTAAATATTTTCCTCCATTTTTTATTAATATATAAGATTGCATAATATTTGCGCATTCAGGGATTTCATCAACCCTTCTTATTATAGTCTTATTAAGTTTGTTAAAATTATCATCATATAAATCTAATATTTCTTGTTTCACATTATCACACCCTATACTTATTATATCACACTAATTCATATTCTCTTACAGCAATTCTTTCATCAGAGCAATATTCTATTACAAATCTATTTTCTTTCTTACAAATTAATATTCCAATTGTATTATTGTTAGTAATTTCTTTTATGTTTTTATCGATATAATTCATATACTTTTGTACTTGTGAAATATACTCAACTTTAAATTCAGTTACTTTTAATTCAACTACAACATATGCATTGTATTTTATATTAAATAATAGTAAATCTATTTTATGATAATTATCTCCTATTTTTATTTTATATTCACTTCCAATAAAACAAAATGAATTACCAAGTTCTTTCATAAATGATTCTATATCTTCTAATATTAAATTATGTAATATTTTCTCGGTAACTATCTCTAGATTATTTCTATTTTTAATTAATATAGGATTGGGTACTAAATCTTTTACTTCAACTCTATCTTCGTTTATAAGCTTATTTTTTGTTTCAACTGGTAATCTTTCATATTCTTTAGCTTTTATTTTCTCTTGTAATTGTCTTTGAGTTAGATTATTATTTTTAGATATATTTATATAATATAGTATTTCATCATAATCATCTAATGGTAATAAAAGTAAATAATGT